>DATEKX010000288.1:0-19696 GCA_035277165.1 Blastocatellia bacterium
CGAGGCGGCCCGGCGCTTCGGCTTTGACTTCGGTGACGGGCAGGTTCTTCTCTTTTAGCTTGGCGTTCGCCGTTTCGGCATTCTGCTGCGTCATCTTCATGATGACTTCGTCCACCTGCACTTGCATGACGAGGTGGCTGCCGCCCTTGAGGTCTAATCCGAGGTGAATATTTTCCGAAAGGTTCTGTTTGATCTGCTTCCAACTGGTGAAATCCTGGACGGTCAGCTTGTGGTGAGGCTTGAATATCAGAGCCAGTCCGGCCAGCGTTACCACCAGAATGATGAGAGTTCGAGTCCGTATCTTTTTACCCATAATAATTGCTGCCTTAACGAATTATTTTGTCGCTTCGACCTCTTTTATGTCGGACGATTGCAAGCCTGCCACGGAACTGCGCATCATTTCGACCGAAACCGACTGCGCGATTCTCACAAGCACAGTGTCTTCCTTGTCGCGCACGGCGACAATCGTTCCGTAGATGCCGCTAGAGGTGATGATCTTATCGCCGGGCTTGAGTGCTTTAAGCAGAGAGTCTCGCTCCATCTGAGCCTGTCTCTGTTTCTTCTGCTGAGGACGTATGAGCAGGAGATAGAAGATGCCGAAGATAAGGATCAGCGGGAGAAAGGGGCCGATCAGACCGCCAGCTCCGCCGTTTTGAAAAAAGAAGAGCAGAAAGCTTAACTCGATAGTCATGTTCATTGATTACTCTTCGGCACTTCCAGCAGGAGGTTTCGGGCCGCGGGGGCTGCGGATTGAAACCCTATTTGAGGATCAGTCCTGTCCGCGTGCTAAGGTGTTCAGAAAAGAATCACGAAACTCGTTAAAAGTGCCAAGCAATATAGCTTGCCTGATTCGCGCCATAGTGTCAAGGTAGAAGCATACGTTGTGCAGCGAGCTTAGAACCGAGCCGAGTATCTCTCCGCTCATATATAAATGCCTCAGGTACGCGCGCGAATACCGACTGCATACGGGACAGCCGCAAGCCTCATCGACTGGCCGCTGGTCGCTGCGGTAGCGAGCGTTCTTGATGCTGATTTTGCCTCGACCTGTGAAGAGCGACCCGTTGCGCGCATTGCGCGTGGGCATCACGCAATCGAACATATCAACTCCGCAGGCGACAGCGTTGACTATGTCTTCGGGCGTGCCGACTCCCATCAGGTATCGCGGCTTGTCTTCGGGAAGCCGGGGCGCGATGTGCGAGACCACATCAAACATCGCGCTCTTTTCTTCGCCGACCGACAGCCCGCCGATTGCATATCCGTCAAAGCCGATCTCAAGCAGTCCCTCAAGACTGCGCTCGCGAAGCTCTGGAAAGATGCTTCCTTGATTGATTCCAAACAGAGCTTGCGAAGGATTGACTATCGTAAGTCCTGCGCGCTCGGCTTCGGACGGGTCGCTGTGCAATTTTGTGAGCCGCTCTTTAGACCTGCGCGCCCAATCTGTGGTCATCTCAAGCGACTTGAGCGCCTCTTCGCGGGTCGCGGGGTAAGGCGTGCATTCATCGAAGGCCATCACTATGTCTGAGCCGAGCGCCGCCTGAATCTCCATGGATTTTTCGGGCGAAAGGAAATGGCGCGAGCCATCAATGTGAGATTGAAACTCGACGCCTTCATCGCTGATGCGACGAAGCCCCGTGAGGCTGAAGACCTGAAAGCCTCCGCTGTCTGTCAGTATTGCTCTGTCCCACGAAATGAAACGATGGAGCCCGCCCAGTTGATTGACGATCAGATGGCCCGGCCTCAAATAGAGATGGTAGGTATTGCCGAGAATGATTCGCGCTCCGGCATCTTCGAGCATCGCTTGCGTGAGCGCTTTGACGGTGCCCTGCGTGCCGACCGGCATGAAGACAGGCGTATCGAAAGAGCTGTGCCCTGTAGTGACGCGGCCCGCGCGAGCGCGCGTCGCAGTGTCGCTTGAAATTTTCTCGAATGAAAAGCCGAAGCTCACTGCGCTACTCTGTAACCGGGTCTTGCTCGAACTACCGCGCCGGGTCTCGATACGGTGACCGAGATGCGCCGGTTTTTATCGTTCTTTTTATCGGGCGGGTAATAGCCGAGCAGGTACTGTCGCCTCAATTCATCGGTGATGCGCCCGAAGGCGGCTTTGAGGTCTGTCAACCGGTCTGCTCTTTCAACCACGCCGCCGCTCAATCGAGCCATCTCGAAGAGGTATTCATCGGCTTCTCGATAGCTGCGGTCGAGTTCGCGTAATGCTTTGTCATGATCTTCTTTGCTCTTCGGATTGTTTGACGCCGTCTGTATGGTGAATTTCTTTTCAAGCTTTCGCTCGACATCCTCTCTGGTCGAATAACGTATCGGATAAATAATTACGTCTTCGCTTTCTATGATAGCGTCGAGCGTGTCTTCAAGGCTTATTTCGCTGCTCGCGGTATCTATGCCGTCAGAAAAAAGTATGACTGCTTTGCGTCCTTCGATCTGCTCTAAACGCTCCCAGACCGCCGTATAGACCGCTTCGTACACTTGTGTGTACTCGCCCGGTTTTATGTCGCCTATCGCGCGCATTATCCGCGAGCGGTCGCCGGTCAACTCAGTGTGTATGCTGACGCTGTCGTTGAACTCGACAATCATAACCTTATCCTGAGGTCTGAGATTGTCTATGAAAGCGAGTGCGGCGTTTTTTATGTGCTCCAACTGTTCGACGGTCGAGCCGCTCGAATCAATCAGCAGCGCGACGTTGAATGGTTCTTCGACCGTGCCGAAAAATTCGACATCTCGCTTCACGCCGTCTTCGTAAATCGAAAACTCTTCTCTCTTCAGATCCGTCAGGTAGCGCCCGCCCGTCTCTTTGACGATCACTGGAACCTGCACGAGCGTCGAGTGAAGTTTTAGCGGTTCATCTTCGGGCGGAGTCGGTTTCTGTTTGTCTGTCTGCTGCATCAGCAATAAAAAGAGGAGCGAAAAAACTGCGTTTCGGGCCAGCCATGTCATAAAAACACCTCAACTGAAAATACATCCTGGGGTAAACGGCACGTTTCTATGTTGCTCTCTTGCGAGCTTTGGTTGCAAGCCCGCGCGGAAGTTGACTCGCCTCGATAAAATTGCATGAAATTAGAATCACAAATATACTGCTTTGCTGTCGGCAGCCATAACCTCTAAAGAGTTCCCTGATGAAGCCTATGGACTCGTCAAATAAAAGCTCAGACACCCGAGAGGATCTTGCCGCCGAGCGACTGAGCATCGAACGACATCTGGGGCTGAACCGGCCACGCGCTGTCATTACTGAAGAAATCCGTGAGGCGATAGCCAGTGTTACTCGCGGAGCTATGTTTGAACGCGGCGGACTGTGTATGGGCTGTAAATTAAAGCCGATGCCGGGCCATTATTTTGTTGCTCAGGAATACGACCCTGACCGAGAAGATCTGCGCGGCGCTCTGGCCGCCGCCTTGGAAGAGTTCAATCTGCAACCCATCTGCGCTGACGATTTCATCTGGCAAGGTCATGTGTTGTGCAAAGTCAGCGC
This sequence comes from Blastocatellia bacterium, assembly GCA_035277165.1. GTDB lineage: Bacteria > Acidobacteriota > Blastocatellia > UBA7656 > UBA7656 > DATEKX01. The sequence continues at coordinate 3,479 of DATEKX010000288.1, forward strand.
GCTAATACAAAGCACTCCCTTCGGAATCTATGAATTGTCTGAAAGGCAGAATCGCAATGTGTATCTGGAACTGGGAATTGCAATCGGACTGTGCCGCCCTTTTGTGCTTGTAAAAGAGAAGGGGGCGGATTTATCACCTCTGTGCGAAGGACTGGAGTATTATCCTATTAACAGCTACCTGGAATTGCGCTATGAATTTGGACAGAAGATGCAGCCGTTGCTTGCCGAGATCGCGCGATACCAGCCGCCTCTATCGCCCGATCCCGCTTCTCGAAACAGCGTGATTATTTCTCATGGCGGTATTGACGTGGCCGATTTTGTTCTTACTGTAGCCAGAGAGCTAAAGAGCCGCGGATTGACGGCTGTAATAACAAGCGATCCGACAAACAAATTGACCAATTACTTGAAGGCGGAAAGAATTCCTCACTACATAATTGGCGATTCAGGGCAGACGCGACTGAATGAAACGGTGGCTGCCATCAAAGCCGCGCGTCTCGGTGTTTATCGAATTGAAAAAAGCGCTGCTCCAGACGCATTCATTACTTTAGGCGTAGCCATGGCGCTCAACCGCACAGGGATACTGATACATAGAAGCGGCAGCGAGCTTCCTTCAGACTTAAAGGGAATAAACGCGTTGGAGTTCACTTCTCATACTGTTTTGCAACAATCTTTTCCTGAAGAATTTGGCCGCGCTCTCAGCCGGTAGAGTCAGCTAGAGATTTCATATGAGTGAAGCCTTCTCGTTCAATCGGGAATTTGACTTTGTGCGATTGGATGGCTTGCGCCGAGCCACGGGCCGGGACCCGCACGAATGGGATACGTACATAATTAAAGAGTTGATTGATAACGCACTGGACGCTGATGAAGTTCTGTGGCGCGAGGATTCCAGTCAGTATCCAAAAATTGACGTTCACATTGAGTATTATGAAACCATCGGGACCACACAATTACACGTAGAAGTCAGCAACCGTGTCAGCTTTCCCGTAGAGAAGATCGAAAGCATATTTGATACTAACCGGTACACTTCCCGAAAAGCATTCGATAGGGGGCTGACTCGCGGCGCATTGGGCAACGCCTTGAAGACTCTGCTCGGCATCCCGTTGGCTCTGTTCGCAAAGACCGGAGATGGCTATAAGCCCTATTCCATTCCGCTTTCGATTGATTGCAATCAAGTGCGATACTCGCCCCTCTATATCGTAGATGGAAGAATGCAGACGGTAAGTATAGCTTACGATAAAAAAAAGATTTCCTTTTCTGAAGGGACTAGAATCTGTGTGAACCTGGATCACTTTTGGCAGGAACGTCCTCGCACTCTGATTGAAATTAAACAACTGGCTGAACAGTATCACCTGTGCAACCCTCATGCGGAGTTCCGCTGGAGTCTGGAAATATTCGGGCAGGAATGGAATGAAACATATAAATCCAGACAGGAATGGCTGAATAAATTTAAAGGCGCAGCGCAAATAGAATGGTATTCGCCGCCAGCCTTTCACGACCTGCTTGGCGCGCTATATCGCAAGCAGAGCGATAAAGAAAACTTCCAGTTGCCGGTCGAAGCCATATGCCGGTACTTTTCCGGTTTTGACGGGCCGTCAAACGACCGCATAGCGACTGTCATCAGAGATTTTAAGGCCGATGTTTTGCCTGCAAATGACATCGAGGGAAAAGTTGCCACGCAACTCTACAGCATTTTGTGCAAACACAGCCCCGCCTTTGACTCATTCGACCTGGGGTTTATCGGAGGCGAGCATATTCAGTCGCTACTAAGCAATGCGCTTCCTGTAGACGGCGAGATTATTTATGAGGCAGTCAGGGATGCTGGCAACGATCCCGGCATCCCTTTTGTTATCGAAGTGGCTGTAGCCTGGTTAAAAGAAGGTAAGCGGCAGATCTGGACAGCCGTCAATTTTGCTCCGAGCTATGAAGACCCGTTTTTTACGCGACGGCTCAATACGCCGGTAAAGCCCGACGAGCAGGTGCTCGGATTGCGCGGCATGCTGGACGCTTACGATCTTCAGGACGACACGCCGTTGATTCTTTTTTTGCACCTCGTATGCCCAAACGTCGAGCATAGCGAATTCAGCAAGTCCGAAGTCAATCACCTTCCATTCAGGGACGTGCTTGCGACCTTCCTCGACAAGATATTAACGCGGTTTAAACACATACGTGATGAAGAAGAATTGCAACTTGAGCGAACAGTCATTGACACGCTCGATGCAATTTTGAACGAACTGGACCCGGACGAGAAATTCACCTTCGGGCAACTGCTTGAGAAGTTGCGAATGACCATAAGTCAAACCCCTGCTCTGGCCGCGTGGCTTGAAACACCCGGCGCGCGTGGGCGGCTACAGGCTTACATAGCTCAATATGAGAGCGTATTTATGCAGCGGGTAGCGCGACCGTCGGCAGGCGCTTTGTCTATTCCGCTGCACCCGGACAGGCACATCTCGATATTGTCCGAGCAGGCTTCTCGCGATTTTCTCTCTCAGTACAACATAAACAAGATAATTTTTATGCAGAATCAAGAATTGGAATCAGTGGCAATTGAAAACCGCTGGTTGAGTCGAATGGATATGGCTTTGCTTCGTAACATGCCTGACCGGGAAGGGCTTCGCCAATCTCTGTTGCACTGCATCAACGGCAGCGATCTGCCAGTCCTGATTCTGCATGACGCTGATGATGACGGGTGCGGTTTAGTAGAGCAGATGCGTAGCTGGTTGAAGGAAAGCCAGCTTGACTTCAACCGCATCCTTGATCTGGGGCTGGCAAAAGAACAAACCGATCAACCCGCCAGTCTGGTGAGCATGATGCCGGGAGAGTTGTTTTCTTACCTCTTAAACGAGTTCAAAGTTTTAGGGATTCAGATAAAGTCGAAACCTCCCGACAGCGAGATTCGTCAAAACTTGAGCGAGTGTTTTGATCGGTTGCTCAAAGGCCAGTTATGGGAAGCCTTGTCTGAAGAGATCGATGTAGCGCGCCTTTTAGAAGACCTCGACGAAAAACTGGGATTCACCGACTTAATGATCGAACAGAAATTGGACGAGAAGATAAAAGATCGCTTAGGGCATGAATTATGCGCGGAGTCTTATACCATTTTGCTGAATGATGTCGTGGAAAGCTTTTTCGTTGAGTTTATGCGCGAGCGCAGCCTTGAGATTCATAAGCTGATGCAGTCGCATCTGGCTCAAATCCGAAAGAGGTAGAGGATGAATTCAGATGCGGCTATAGAAAACGAATATTTCAGCCCTCGATACGCGACATACTCGCGCCAGAAATGTTTCATTGCTTACAGCCAGAAAGCCTACTGGTCTTGTGAACTGTTACAAGCTTGCGAAGAGATTCTCGGCGAGCCGGAATTCAACCTTGAACCCGATTACGCGGGAAAGCATTTCGATCCTAACATCACCCTGCTACAGAAAGCTCTCGAACTGATTGCCAACGCGCGCTACGGAATTTATGACTTATCGGAATGGAAAGACCGGAAAAGCGAATGGCAACTGCCGCGCAATGTGCTTATAGAACTGGGCATGGCCGTGGCGCTCAATCGCCCGACCCTTCTGCTGCGGCATACGAGCAGCAAAGATCGAGAACTGCCGGAAATCCTGAAGAGTGTGCAAGGCTATGTTCTTGAATTCGGGGGATACGAGACTCTGAAGAAAGTGCTGAGGAAGCGTCTGAAAGTCTGGGTCAATACACGGCCCGAACAGGACTGGTGGAATAAGTATTGCGCTTTCGGCGGAAAGAAGTGCGAGTATCGCGAAACGCACCCGCGAGCTAAACATTGGGGGCAGCAATCACTGTATGGCCATGTGGCGGATGAACAGGCAGGCGCGATTGATCGTGACGAGTTCCGCAGTCTGGTCGCGGACGTGCTGGACCGCTACAGCGATTTGAAGTACATCTATCTCGACGAAGCCCCGGCCATCGCGAGTTATGAATTCCTGCTGTGCAGAGTTTGCCAGCTTGTGCGCTCGACATCGTTTGCGATCTACCGAATAACGCGGCGCACGTCGGCTGAAGCTTTTATCGCCATAGGCATCAGCATAGGTCTGGAAAAATTATTTAATTATAGAATCCCGAAAATACTTCTGGTTGATGAGATGCGAGATGTGCCAAGCCTGTTGTCGGGGTATGAGTGCGTCGAGGCGCAATCATCGAAAGAGAGAAAAGAACAACTGCGCCGGTTCCTGCCTTCCGTAATAAAACAGGTTCGCGAGACAGTGTGGAAGCCTCGACCTCTGCCTTACGTCGAAGTCAGGATTCCGGTATACAAGAAATTTGAAAGGCTTGATGAAGATTCCACAGTACAAGAATCTATTACAGATAACCCTGCCGACGAAGTAAATAAGCTTTCCGACGCGGCGAAGGAGGCTGAGTCTTTAAAATATGAAGTCATTAATTTTTTGACGCCAGAATGGTTAACTTGGAAAGAGATCAAAAAATTAATTAACGAGCTTGCTTCGAATAACCCTTTTATAAGGGAGGTCGCATTGAGCACAAGCCTGAATAAGCTGAAATTCACACAGCACATCCTTAATTGTTTAACCGGCATGAATATTCTGACGCTGGGCGATCTCGTTCAAAGAACGGAAGCAGATTTGAAGACAAATAAAGATTTAGGCAGAAAGAGCCTGAAGACGATTAAGCGTACTCTGAACGAGTTGGGGGTAAGCTTGAACATGTTGTCTCCTTCCATGTATGTTGCATCACCAGCAAGGGCGTCAGGAACTGGAAACAAGATAAGAATTTATGAGCTAGCCAAAGTCTTAAAGCTGGATAATAAGACGGTGATTTTGGATGCGCGAAGCGAAGGGATTGATGTAAACGCGCCTTCGAATACTGTTCCTATAGAAGTGGCGGAACGGATTCGATCAAAGTATTTCCCCAAAAAAGCTGCGCCAAAAACCGTTCCCAAAATAATTGAACCAGTCAAACAGAACATCCCTGTTCTGCTTGTGAAGGATGCGACGACTGCATCACAGTCGCAGTCCACAACCAGAATCTTAAAACTCAAACCTAAAACGAAAGAATGAGCAGTTGAATCATTTGAGCGACCAAATGACAGATCAGCACAGTAACAATGAGCTTCAGGCCGAGTATGAAAATTACGGACGCCAGAAATGTTTTGTCGCTCACTCGCACGAAGCGCATTGGCGAGACGATATTCTAGCCGCCTGCGACAAAGTGCTGCCGCAATTCGATCTGGAACCATGGTATGCCGCAAATCAAGCCGACCCGACTCAGACTCTGCGCGATAAGGTCGTAGAACTGATAGCCAACTCCCGCTACGGTATTTATGATCTTTCATATTGGAAAGGCGCGGATGGCAAGTGGCATCTGCCGCGCAACGTTCTTATAGAACTGGGCGTAGCCATTGCGCTGAATCGGCCCGCGCTTTTACTGCGCCATAAAAGCAATCAGGAAGCAGCTCTGCCGTTGCCTGATTGCCTGGAAAGCGTGAGCCGTTACATTCTGGATTTCGCCGGAGAAAGCTCGCTCGGGCTGGCATTAAAAGAGCATCTTCCAAAATGGTTAAACGCGCCGCCCGAACGTGACTGGTGGAACCGGTTCTGTATATTCGGCAACAAGACTTGCGATTATCGCGAAACTCATCCTCGCTTAAAGCAGTGGGGGCAGAAATTTTTGCGCTGCCACATCGCGGATGGACCGGACGTAGACCGCAGCGATTTTCGCAGCCTGATGGAAGAGATATTAGAAAGGTTCACCGATATAACCTACGTGTATTTTGATGGCGTCTCTCTGACCAAAGGCTATGAGTTTTTGCTATGCAGTCATTGCCAACTCGCGCGTTCAACCTCGTTCGCCATTTACCGAATCACGCCTAACACGCCTGCTGAATCTTTCATCGCCATCGGCATGAGCATAGCCCTTGAAAAACAGTTCGGTTATAAGATCCCCAGAATATTATTGTCCGACAGTATTCAAGATGTTCCTTCCTTGCTTTGGGATAATGAGGTGGCCATAGCCCGAAATGATAAAAAGAGAAAAGAGGAATTACGAAAGTTCATCCCATCAGCGCTGCAAAGAGTTCGCGAGACTATGTGGAGGCCACGGCCTTTGCCGTTTGTAGAAATAAAACTGCAATCCGAAAGTGTTTATAAGCAGGCGTCAGAAGATGTCTCGATAAGAGAGAGACAGCAGCGGGCGGCATATGGGATAACCATGGCGTTGGATGAACTGGGAATAGCCGCGCACACATATAATGCCTTGGAAAAAGCTGGCATTACTACGGTAAGAAAATTGGTCCGACGAACAAAGGCGGATTTGTTAAAGTTAAATAATTTCGGTGGGAAATCATTGGCTGAAATTATTGGAATTCTAGACCCTTTGGGATTGAGACTGGGCATGCCCCCTTCCGAAGTACATGAACTTATTAATATTGCCCCTGATCAATTCCGCGACGTGAAGAAACGGAAAAAGCCCAAAGCCACTGCTTTTCTCGATCAACTGTCAATGGGAGATCCCGCAATTTCTAAAGTAAGTGTTATTGGTATCGAGAGCCTGGCAGGAACAGTTGCTGAAAATGATACCGCTATAAAAGACGAGATCGAACAGGCGCTTAGAAAGGTGTTGAAAGGAAGGCATCGAGACCGCGACGTCTTGATTTTTAAATTGCGTTTCTATGAAGGGCTGACGTTCAGTGAAATTATAAAGGTTCTCAATCTCGATCTCTCCACGGTGAGCGTTAGTTCAATAGTGAATCGAATAATCCACAAGATAAAACCCATATTATCCCGGACTCGTGGAATACGACTCTAGACCTTTACTTTCCTGCCGCTACCCGTAACGGCGAAAGATATTTCACCTGAAGTGGTAAAGAGACGCAGAAAGAATTAATCTGAAACCATGAAACAAGCGCTGGAAGGCATTCGCGTTCTCGATCTATCAAGGATGTTGCCGGGGCCTTACGCTTCGATGATGCTCGGCGATCTGGGCGCGGAAGTTATCAAAGTCGAAGAGACTAAAATCGGAGACCCGACGCGCCACAGCCCTCCCAAAATCGGCAATCAGAGCGCGCCCTTTCTTCAAGTCAATCGCAACAAGAAATCCATCGCGCTCGATCTCAAACAAGCAGAAGCTCGCGACATCTTTTTGAAACTGGCCGCCGCTTCAGATGTCGTGTTAGAGCAGTTTCGCCCCGGCGTAGTTGATCGGTTAGGCATCGGCTACGATACGGTCAGCGCCATAAATCCGCGCATCATCTATTGTTCGCTGACGGGATTCGGGCAGACTGGTCCGCATCGCGACCGCAGCGGGCACGATTTGAATTATCTGGCGCTTTCGGGCGTGTTAGGACTGACGACGGACGAGCGAGGCAAGCCGGTTATTCCCGGCGTTCAGGTCGCAGACCTTGCAGGCGGGATGGTCGCGGCATTTGCGATGCTCGCCGCTTTGATCGCGCGCGAACGAACAGGACGCGGCCAGTATGTGGACGTTTCAATGTTCGATGTGATGCTTTCGATGTTGCCGATTCCGGCATCGCATCACTTCGCAGGCAAGACAATCCAAGTCGGCGGCAAGTATGTCCTTTCGGGCGCGTATCCTTTCTATAATGTCTACGAGACGAGCGACGGGAAATTCATGACGCTCGGCGCGCTTGAGCCGAAATTTTGGGCGAACTTCTGCAACCGGGTTGGCCGCGAGGACTTAATTGCGCGCCAGTTCGATTCCGACGAACGTCGCGCGGAACTGTTTGATGAAGTGCGCGCCATCTTCAAATCGAAAACGCAGACCGGATGGATTGAGTTGATGCGCGATGCTGATTGCTGCTGCGAGCCTGTACTTTCAATGAGCGAAGCGTTCGAGCACGCTCAAACGCGAGCGCGTGAAATGGTCTGCGAGCTTGATGGCAACATAAAACAACTTGGCTTCTCTTATAAATTGAGCGATACATCGCCCGAGATGAAACACGCAGCGCCCGCGCTCGGCCAGCATACTGACGAATTGCTTGCGGCGCTCGGCATCAACGAGCAGGAACGCGAGCGGCTCAAGCAGTCGGGCATCACGCGAGGATGCGATTAATAATTAAAGTGCCGGAGGCTATGATGGATTACACGCTGACAGAAGAACAAGAACAGTTGAGGAAACTAGTCGAAGAGTTTGCTCTCAGAGACGTGAAGCCATATTGGGAAAAGCAGGGCTATGGAGAATTCCCCTGGCCTCTGTTTAGAAAGATGGGCGAGCTTGGGCTTGCGGCCATTCCGTTCCCGACCCAGTACGGCGGAGGCGGGCTTGATTACTCCAGCTATGCGCTTGTGCTCGAAGAACTGACGCGGCTCGAAAGCCATCTCGGCGGCGTGTTGGCCGTGCACGGTTTACCGCAACTGATAATCAATCATTTCGGCACGGATGCGCAGAAGCAAAAATATCTGCCCGCGATGGCGCGAGCCGAACTGCTCGGAGCGTTCGCGCTGACAGAACCGCACGCCGGGTCGGATGCGGCAAACATCAACACACGAGCCGAACTTCGCGGCGACCGATACATCCTGCGCGGGCAGAAAATCTGGATCACGCACGGCGGCGAAGCGGATGTTTACATCGTGATGGCTGTTACTGAAAAAGGAAAAGGCTCGAAAGGCGTCAGTTCTTTCATCGTCGAAAAGTCCGCGCCGGGTCTCGCGTTCGGCAAACGCGAACGGCCAATGGGTTTGCCTCATCACACGCGCGAAGTCTTTTTTGAAGACTGCGAAATCCCGCGCGAAAATCTTGTAGGCCGCGAGGGCGAAGGGTTCAAAGTAGCAATGACCGCGCTCGATTCCGGTCGCATCACCGTCGCGGCAACTTCGATAGGAACAGCGCAAGCGGCTTTCGATCACGCGCTGAGGTATTCGACCGAGCGCCGAGCCTTCGGGCAAGCTATATCTGAATTTCAAGGCATACAGTTTATGCTCGCAGACATGGCCGCCGCGATTGAAGCCGCTCGTTGCGTGATGCGCAAAGCTGCTTACTTGAGAGATCACAGTCTGCCGTTCAATGCGATTGCTTCGATGGCAAAACTGCTTGCGACCGATGCGGCTATGAAAGTGACTACGGATGCGGTTCAGATTTATGGCGGCTACGGCACGAGCGAAGACTATCCCGTTCAAGCGTTGATGCGCGAAGCGAAGATCGGCCAGATAGTCGAAGGCACGAACCAGATTCAGCGAATGATAATAGCCCGCGAGTTGCTCAAGAAGTTTAAACAGTAGCTCAGTCAGGTTCGCCTCTCTTCACCAACTTGGTTTTTTCGTTCCTTCGGAGCATCTAAAATTGATATTTCGCATCAAAAGTTACCTGTGTTAATCTCGGTTTATCTGTGGCTCCGTTTCTCTGAACGAGAATTGTAAGTTTCTAAAGAAGTGAGGTTGAAAATGTATCGTCTTATTGCCCTGACAATAGCTATGGGTTTGTTTGCGCCCTTGGTTTGCGCGCAGACTCAACAACAATCCTGTCAGCCGCCCACGCCTCCGACCTTTTCGCGTGAGCAGAACATCTTTACTGAGGAACAGGAATCCGATCTTGGTGACGCCATTGCCGAACAAATCCAGCGTTCTTTCCGCGTGATTGATGATGAAGAAATCACAAATTATCTTAACCAGATAGGCCAGCGCATAGTTAAGCACCTGCCGCCGACGAACCTGCGATTTAAATTCATGCTGGTTGATATTCCCGACGCCAACGCCTTCGTGCTTCCGGGCGGGCGCGTTTATGTTTCGCGAAAACTCGTATCACTGGCGCAAAGCGAAGATGAAATTGCCGGAGTGATCGGCCATGAAATCGGACATCTTCTCGCGCGACAACTCTCTCTTCAAATGACTCGCAGGTTCCGCGAAGTGCTGGGCGTGACGGAAGTAAAAGACCGCCGCGACATATTCGAGAAATACAATCAACTGGTTGAAAATTCCGCGCGCAAACCTAAATCGGGCGGCAGCGACAGGGAAAAAGATCAAATCGTAGCCGACCAGATCGGGCTGTTTGCCGCTGTCAGCGCGGGATACGATCCGCAAGGCAATGCCAACTTCTTTGATCGCATCACTGAAAACAAAGGTGACACAGGCAACTTCTTTTCCGAACTGTTCGGCACAACCCGGCCCGAAGCCAAACGATTGCGCGAGATGCTTAAGAGCGTCGCTTCGCTGCCCGCTTCCTGCATAGACGCGCGCTCTGCGACTGCCGCCGGAGATTTTCAAAAATGGCAATCGGCAGTCACTAACTACACAGGGTCGGGCCGCAAGGAATCTCTTCACGCAGTGTTGAAGAGGATCGTGCTTGAGCCGCCGCTGCGCAGCGACATCACTCATATGCGGTTCAGCCCCGACGGTAAATTCATTCTGGCGCAGGACGATTCAGGTATCAATGTGCTCACGCGCGAGCCATTCGCTTTCTTGTTTCACATCAATGCTCCTGAAGCCAAACCCGCTCAGTTCACGCCCGATTCGCAAAAAATTATCTTCTACAACTCGGCTCTGCGCGTGGAGGAATGGAGTGTGGCAGAACGGAAATTGACACTCGCGCGCGAGTTGTTCGTTCGCAAGCGATGTCTTCAAACGGAGCTTTCGCCTGACGGCAAAGTCATGGCGTGTCTTGATTCCGAATTGAATCTTAACCTGTTTGATGTGGCTTCGGGCGCGCAGGTATTTCAGAAAAAATCATTTTATACGCCTGATGTGTTTGTATTATTTATCAAGCAACTGCGAGCCGCGCTCAGTGAAGGCGAGCTTGACTTTGATGATTTCGATTGGATCAACATGGGGTTTTCGCCTGACGCGCACTATTTTGCGGCTGGCGCGCGCAGTATGAACGCATTCACAGGATACGCCAGCGAAAACACGGCGCTGGCTGTTGATCTGACTACACGCCAAACGGTTTCGCTTCGCGGGCCTGTAAAGAAACTTCTTTCCAACGGGTTCACTTTTCTAGCCCCGGATAAACTGACAGGACTTGATAGAGAGAAACCGCAGAAATCTCCCGTGGTCTCGTTTCCCGCAGGAGAAGTGCTGGGCGATCTTCCGCTCGGATCGGCTAAATTCTATGCGCCGACGCGAGGCAACTATCTGGTGGTTCGCCCTTTGAAGGACTACAAAGTGGGCGTAATGGATTTGACGACCAAGAAATTCTTTCTTGCCAACAAACTGAGCGCGCTTGACCTCTATGACGACGTGTTCGTGTCCGAGCGAGTCAATGGCGAACTGGGATTGTACACAGCAACAACTCGCGAGATGCGAGCGAAAGTAGTTCTGCCTCGTAATATGCTTGGCCGTTTGCGCGCCACCGCCCTTTCAAAAGACCTGAACTGGCTTGCCATATCGGAACGCTCGCGCGGAGCCGTCTGGAATCTCGCAAAAGGCGAGCGCGCATATCACGTGCGCGGTTTTCGCGGCGCGCATTTTTCTGATGACAGCAAGCTATACGCAGATTTTCCCAAGTTCGAGCAGACCGAGCGTGGCGTAGCGCAGTTGGAACTCGCGCGGCCCGAAACGTCTGCCAGTTACGAGATCAAAGATGATCGCGCAGAGCAAATCGGCCAGTTCGTCGTCATCACAAAACCTGCAAAAGAGGATGGCGAGTACGATAAAAATGTAATACTCGAAGTGCGCGATGTCCGCACCTTCTCGCCCTTGTGGTCGAAGCCATTTCCGAAAGAAGCGCCAGATGTCTATACAAATTCGCAGGAGCAAACCATGGCTTGTTTGTGGCCTGTCGCGTCTGACGCGGCTAAAGCCGAGATTAAAAACGATCCGGCTTTAAGCAAACAACTGGCTGCTATGAAGGAAAAAGAAGGCGACTATTTTCTACAGGCGCTCGATGCCCGCACAGGAAAGCCGATAGGTCGATTGTTGATTGAAACAGGCAAAGGCTCTTTTCGCATATCCCGCGTGACAATCACAGGCGACTGGGTTGTGATTCTTGATACGGAAAACCGCGTCCTGATCTATTCGCTTTCGAGCGGCGAGCAGAAAGGCAAAGTCTTCGGCAGCCGCGCCGTCGTCAATCAATCAGGCAAGTTGTTATGCGTAGAAAATGAGAGCGGGCAGTTGGCTATCTATGATCTGACTTCGATGGAAAAGCGCGACCAGTTCATTTTTCCCAGCTCAGTTTCGCTTGTCAGATTCGGCCCCGAAGGGAAATCGCTGTTTGTGCTGACAGCGAATCAAACGGCATATGTTCTGGATATGTCCGCGCTGATTAAATAAGATGGCTAGCTATGGATTTTGGGCTGACAGACGAACAGCAACAATACTTGAAGTCTCTGCGTGAATTTCTCGCCGCAGAGATAACTCCGCATGCGGCAGAGATGGATCGCGCGGAAAATTTTCGGCGCGAGAACCTGACAGCGCTTGCGCGATTCGGCTACACAGGGCTGAACTTTCCCGAAGAACATGGCGGAACAGGCGCGGATTTGCTCACGACGACAATGGCTTCGATTGAGCTTGCGCGCGCCTGCGCCGCCACAGCGCTTTCAGTCGGCGCGAGCCTTGCTCTGTGCGGTTATCCGATTTTGAAGTACGGTACAGACGAGCAGCGCAAACGTTATTTGCCCGGATTGATTTCAGGCGACCTGATCGGCGCGCTCGCGCTGACAGAACCGGGCGCGGGCAGCGATCTGGCTTCGATCAAGACTCGCGCGGAACGAGACGGCGACCGACTTATAATCAATGGCTCGAAGACCTACATAACTAACGGCCCAATTGCAGACTTGATTCTGACGTTCGTCGTGACCCATCAGGACGAACGCACGCGCAGGTATGGGCTTGTCTTAGTCGAAGGCGAAACAGTGGGACTCGTGCGCGGGCGCAAGCTCGAAAAGATGGGCGTGCGAGGGTCGCCCACATCCGAGCTTTTCTTTGAGGATTGCAATGTTTCTGCCTCGAACCTGATCGGAGAAGCGAACACAGGATTTCCTCTTTTGATGAAATGCCTAGCTTACGACCGAGTAGGCATGGCCTGTTTTTGTCTGGGGATTGCGAAGGCGAGTCTTGATGAAGCGCTCGCTTATGCGACTACGCGCAAAGCGTTCGGCGTGACGATAGCGACTTTTGAAGAGATCAGTTTCAAGCTGGCCGAGATGAAAGCCGATATTGACGCAGCCGAGTTGATGATACTGCGCGCGGCATGGCTGCACGATCAAGGCAAGGATGTGACGATTGATGCGAGCGCCGCGAAATTATACGCTTCGGAAGTGGCAAAGCGCGCGGCTGATTATGCAGTGCAGATTCACGGAGGGGCGGGATACTTTCGCGATTATCGTGTAGAGCGACTCTACCGCGACGCTAGATTGTGCGAGATAGGCGAAGGCACGAGCGAAATTCAAAGGATGATAATAGCACGCTCGATTCTCGGCGAGAGATAGATAATTTGAAAGCTCAAATTTGAGCTTTCAAATTATCTATAGTTTCTGCCTCGCTCGATTCTGTTTCGCTTTCTGCGGGCAGATACAACCTTTGCCACTAGTGATAGAAATTGATCGAACTCAATAGGTTTCTGAGCGACGGCTATTGCTCCAAGCTCTTTAGCCTGGTTGAGATGGTCTTTATCAATCGCGCTCACGGCGACGATAGGTATGCTATCCGTCCTGTCATCTTCTCTGATCATTTTAATGAGACTCAACCCATCCACCTTAGGCATATTGATATCTGTCACAATCAAATCAGGTCGTTCGCTCACCGCGTGCGAATAAGCTTCTTCGCCGTCGGCGGCTGTGATAACTTCGAATCCCTCCATCTCGAACAACATTCCGAGGGCATATCGCGTATCTTCATCATCCTCGACCAACAATATTCTGTTTTTACCTTCCTGAATCATCATTCACTCAATACGAATAAAATTAAACTTCGTTCGAGCCGAGCGTTGTAAAAAACTCATACGCAACAGCCGGACGACTATAGTTATAGCAAGCTTCGTGCCGTCGCAGCTCTTGAATGATCAAGCCGCAATAACGGCGGAAATTGACCGCAGTCGCCTGCCTATCGAGTATAAATGACATACTGCGATGCAGTGTTGCGCCCGATTCTGTTACTAATTTTATATTTAGGCGGGTAATTGTCAGGCGAATTCAAGCTCGACGGGGCGGGGAATTATTCCAGCCGCGTGCGCTCGCTCAAGCAGCAATCGAACAGCCTCGCGGCCACGTTCGCCGTAATCAATCGTGTAATCGTTGACGTACATTCCGACGAATTTATCCGTGAGCCCTTCTTCCATTCCGCGACCGTATTTCATCGAATGACGAACCGCCGTCTGGCGGTCTCCAAGTCCGTACTCGATTGATTCGCGCAGCAGGCGAGAGACTTTCGAGATAAGCTCAGGCCCAAGAGATTTCTTGATCGCATTGCCGCCCAACGGCAGCGGCAGCCCTGTTTCATTCATCCACCACTCGCCGAGATCAATCACTTTATTGAAGCCGCGCGCGGAGTAGGTCAACTGGCCTTCGTGAATCAGCAACCCCGCAGCGACATCGCCGCGCTCGACTGCATCCATGATTTGATCGAACGGAATCACAACCGTTTCGACATCGCCCAGACAAAGCCGCAGCGTCAAATATGCCGTGGTCATCTTACCGGGCACTGCGATGGTCGTGCGGCGCACATCGTCTATCGTCATCTGCTCGCGCGCAATCACGAGCGGCCCGTAGTTGTCTCCCATTGACGCGCCCGAAGTCATCAGCGCGTACTGGTCGAGCACATATGCATAAGCGTGAATCGAGATAGCCGTCACATCAAGCTCGGCCTGCATCGCGCGGCGATTGAGCGTTTCTATGTCTTCGATGATGTGGCGAAAGCTGAGGCCCTCGGTCTCTATTTTATCCGTAGCGAGGGCGTAAAACATGAATGCGTCGTCAGGGTCGGGACTGTGCCCGAGCGTGATTTCTCTTTTGTCCATATTTAACAAAGTAACGATTCAAAATTCATAGAGCAAGCTACTATTGCTGACAGTCATGGTAGGGGCAGGGCTTGTCCCTGCCCGAATCGCCGTAAGGCGATGACCGTCATGGTGCGTAGCACCCATCCGGGCAGGGACAAGCCCTGCCCCTACACTTACTTGCGCGGCTGAGTTATACTTGCCGGTCAATTTCGGAAGAAATGAGGCTTTATAGAATGACGATTATCGAACGAGTGAACGCGCGCGAGATTCTGGATTCGCGCGGCAACCCTACGGTTGAAGCCGAAGTCACGCTTGCAAGCGGAATCATAGGTCGCGCGGCTGTGCCTTCTGGCGCTTCGACCGGCGAGAATGAAGCTCTGGAGTTGCGCGACAACGACAAGAAACGTTATCTGGGCAAAGGTGTGTTGAAAGCCGTCAACAATATCAACACGACCATCGCGAAAATAGCGACGGGTCGCGATGCGCTGATGCAATCGGACGTTGATCTGGCGATGATTACAGCCGATGGAACTACAAACAAACGAAAGCTCGGCGCTAATGCGATACTTGCCGTATCGCTTGCGACTGCGCGCGCGGCGGCTGATGCCGTAGGCTTGCCGCTCTACGCATATCTCGGCGGCGTTGGCGCGCGAACTCTGCCCGTGCCGTTGATGAACATACTAAACGGCGGCGCGCACGCGGACAACAATGTTGACTTTCAGGAGTTCATGATCGTGCCCGCAGGCTTTGCAAGTTTTTCGGAGTCGCTGCGCGCAGGCGTCGAAGTCTTTCACGCGCTCAAGACAGTGCTGAAAAAACGAGGACATTCGACTTCAGTCGGTGACGAAGGCGGATTCGCCCCGAACCTGAAATCCAACGACGAAGCGATTGAAGCGATTCTCGAAGCCATAGGTCAGGCCGGATACAAAGTGGGCGAGCAAATAGCTTTGGCGCTCGACGCGGCAGCCAGCGAATTCTACGACAACGGCAGTTACGTGTTCAAAAAATCGAGCGGCGCGCGCAAGACGTCAGACGAGATGATAGCGCTCTACGCCAACTGGGTGAATCAATACCCGATAGTCTCCATCGAAGACGGACTCGGCGAATCGGACTGGAAAGGATGGGCCGCGCTGACAAAAGAGCTTGGCGAGCGAGTGCAACTTGTAGGCGACGACCTGTTCGTTACAAACGTCGAATATCTTTCGCGCGGCATAAAAGAAAAAGCCGCGAACTCGATTCTCGTGAAGGTCAATCAAATCGGGTCGCTTACGGAAACGATGGACACGATTGAGATGGCAAAGACGCACAACTACACGTCCGTGATCTCGCATCGTTCGGGCGAAACCGAAGACACCTTTA
>DATEKX010000289.1:0-14274 GCA_035277165.1 Blastocatellia bacterium
TTAATTGACGCGCTGATATCCAAACCGTTCAACATCGCGCATATTGACGCGATGATAAGCAAGGTGCTGTTGACCGTTAAGCAGGTCGCATGAAGCAATCGAATTTATGACGCACTGGATTCGTTCGACGGTTTTTTGTAAGGGCAATGACGACAGCCTGAGTCGCAACAATACCCGCGCTTCAAATGGTATAAGGCAGTGAAGACCATGTATCCGCCTTCCCAGTAGAAGTCCTCGCCTTCAATCAATACTGCCTGTTTCTTTTCGTCCGAAGCCATTGATTGCTCGAAATCAACTCGCGCTCATGCAATGAGCGAAAAGGGCTTCGGCAAACTGGCGCTTGACTGAAAGCATTTCGCGCAAAGCTTGCTTTGCTTTTTCTTTTATCTCATCGGTGTCCGCGTATTTTTCGATCAGCTCAAGCGAGCGACGCGCGTGGTCTTCGTCTTCGCCTACGTGAACGAGCAGATACTCGACCTCTTCGCGCGAAAGTCCGAACTGCGAGCGGAATAAATCTGCAAGCGCGGCAAAAAATCGCGGCGAGAAGTATTCTATGCCAATGCCTATCGCCGTCATCCCTTCGATGAAGCTCCCGTCGCGCGTCACATTGATGCAATGCGCGATGTAGTCGGCAGTCTCAGGCAGCGGCTTTGTGTTATCAAGCTCTGCGTCTGTTGCTCCGAGACTCCGCGCCATCTGTTTTATCAGCGCATAATGATCGCGTGCCTGAATGCCTTTGCCATGTTCTTCCCACAGGTTTTCTGCGAGCAATGCTTGCGCGTCGCGGTGCGGGCAGTTCGCGTGTATCGCGCTGATGAAGCGCGTGAACTCGCGCACGACAAGCGAAGCCTGCCCGACCCAGAGCTTGACCTGCTCGCGCGTCATACTCCTGGCGCGAATCGCATCGAGCGTGGGGTCTCGGAACGGCTCTTCTTTGAGGACTGCGAACAATTCGCTGGCGAATCGGCTCTGCGTCGTAATTTCGATTTGCTCTCTGGTCATAACGACCTCCTCAAATTCCACCCAAGTGTAGGGGCAGGGCTTGTCCCTGCCCGGATTGCGCGAAGCGCAATGACAGATCATCGCCTGTCGGCGATTCGGGCAAGGACAAGCCCTGCCCCTACAATCATTCGGAATCCGCTTTAAAACACCGGGTCAGCCAGTTTCTGCAACATTATGGCTGACGCTTTTTCAACATCCGCGTGAAGCGAGTTGCCGTGCGCGTCCATCGTCACTATCGCAGGAAAATCTTTCACGCGCAGATGCCACATCGCTTCGGGTATGCCGAACTCCATAAGGTTCACGTCCAGCACTTGCTCTATGCACCGCGCGTAATATTGAGCCGCGCCGCCGATGGCATTCAGATAAACAGCGCCCGCTTCTTTCATAGCGTCGAGCGTGCGTTTGCCCATGCCGCCTTTGCCCATCACTGCGCGCACGCCGTAGCGTTTGATGATGTCTCCCTGATAAGGCTCTTCGCGAATGCTTGTTGTCGGCCCCGCTGCTGTGATCTTGTAATCGCCGTTGTTTTTCAGCACGACAGGGCCGCAGTGATAAAGCACTGAGCCTTGCAAATCGGCAGGCGGCTCGTGCTTCATTAAATAAGAATGAACCGCGTCGCGCCCCGTGTACATTTCGCCTGAAATCATCACAACGTCACCGACATTGAGCGCGCGAATCTGTTCTTCGCTGATGGGAGCTTTTAACAACTTTTCGTTGCCTGTGAGTCGAAAACCTTCGCCCGCCGCCATTGCGCGCGGCGCGACGGATGCGTCTTTATAGAGCCAGCGTTTGATCTCGCCCGTCTTTTGGTCGAGCACAACGCCGAGCCTGCGAA
This sequence comes from Blastocatellia bacterium, assembly GCA_035277165.1. GTDB lineage: Bacteria > Acidobacteriota > Blastocatellia > UBA7656 > UBA7656 > DATEKX01. Next base: position 1,838 of record DATEKX010000289.1, read on the forward strand.
ACGCCCAGCAATCGTAAGCGACCGAAACGAAGAAGCTCGCAGGCAGGCGATTGAGCGCGCCGATCTTGCAGCCGATCAGAGTCACGCCGCCGCCAAATCCCATAGTGCCGATGTTCAAAGTGTTTGCAGCCCTCATTACGTAATCTTCGAGCGCGGCGAGTTGTTCGTTCGTGTTTGTGTCGTCGAGCGTGCGAAAGAGTTGCTCTTTCGCATGTTGATAGCCTGATGTGCGGTCGCCGCCTATACATACGCCGATAGCGCCCGCGCTGCACCCTTGTCCCTGCGCCTGCCACACCGCGTGAAGTATGCATTTGCGAATGCCATCAAGATCGCGGCCTGCTTTGCCGAGATGCTCTAAAGTCGCGGGCAGTGAGTATTGAATATTTTTGTTTTCGCATCCGCCGCCTTTCAGCAGCAGCTTGATTTCAATCTCGTCGTCGTTCTCCCATTGATCGAAGTGAATGACGGGCGTGCCGGGTCCAAGATTATCGCCGGAGTTCGTTCCCGTTATCGAATCAACAGAATTGGGCCGCAGTTTGCCGCGACGTGTGGCTTCGGCTATAGCTTCGCGAATCTCGCGTTTCATCACGATTTGATTTGCGCCGACCGGAGTCTTGATTTCAAATGTCGGCATCCCTGTGTCCTGGCATATGGGGCCTTCTTTGTCGCACGCCATATCAATATTGGTTGCGATGACTGAAAGTGCAGTGCCCGCGCTCGTCGCAGGATTTTCTGCCGCGACCGCTTCGGCCATAGCAGCGCGGACATCGGGCGGCAAATTGGTCGAGGTTTCCGTGATCAGTTTGATGATGCTCTCTTTGAATAATTGCATAAAGATTGTCTCCTATCGAATGAAGCGAGCTGATAATCGGGTTTCAAATAAAGTCTATCGCTTATCGTCGAAAAATAAAAAGGGGAGCCTCGAAGCTCCCCTTTTCCAGGTTATCCGTTTGCAGCTTATGGCTCGTTGCGCAGGAGAACTGTCAGGAACGTGAACAGCACCAGCGTTTCGATCAGGGCCAGGCCGAGCAGCAACATCGTGAATATGCGCGGGCCTGCGCCCGGATTGCGCGCAGTGCCTTCGCAGGCTGCGGCAATCGCGCGGCCATCGCCTAGCGCGCCGCCGAACGCTGCTATTCCGACCGCGAACGAACCAAGCGCGGGGAAGAACCACGAGTTGCCTGTGCTGTGAGTCGCACCGGCTGCTTCCTGAGTCTGCGCCATCGCCGTGCCGACATAAAACAGCGTGAAGAGCGCCGACATGACAAAAATTTTCATTCTAAGCATCGGTATCCTCCTGAAGTCTGAACTCGACTTCGATCCGGTTGCGAACAACAAAGCCCGTTGCCAAACGCGCTACGCCCGCGACAGATATTAACAAAGTATGAATCTGGCGTTCGGCGTTTGACATGCGATCCTTGTCGTTCAGGTTATCAACTAAGAGGAGGTGTTAAGAGCGGCTTCGGAATTATTTCCACGTGCCCGGTATTCGCTTGCCTTCCCCCAAATGCGGCAAGGCTCCGGCAGCAGCGCGCGATCAACTTCTATCAAAGAGCCGGTTCCCTTCTCTCCTCAGAATCATATTTATCAGTGCGCTTCGGCCACGGCTTCGTGGCCGTGTCCATGCTCTTCGTGATCGTGGTCGTCGTGCGGGACTGTCTCTGACAAATAGACCATCGAAAGCATGATGAATATGAATGTCTGCACAAAAGCTACGAACACGCCGAGGACAATCGTGAATATCGGAACGAACGGCGCAACGAGGCTGAGAAACGAGTGGCCGATCTGTTCGTCAGCGTACATATTAACGAATAGCCTCAGCGATAAGGTTACGGGCCGCACAGAGTTAGATATAATCTCGACTATGAAAATCAGCCAGCCCATCGCGAACAGCATCGCGCCCGACAACCCGCCCGTGAAATGTTTCAGGTACTTGATCCCCTGCTGGCGGAAGCCGCTCCCGATGTAATAAAGGAACGACGTGATTCCGAGCGCGCCCGTCACGTTGATGTTTTCCGTAGGCGCTCCGAGTCCCGGTATCTGCGCCATCAAATTGGCTATCAAAATGAAGAGCGCGAACGAACCAATGACAGGAACGTAGCGGTGACCATACGGCCCGATGACCTGATCGAGCAGGCCGCGAACCGTTTCAACAGCGACTTCGAGCAACTGCTGCCCTTTCGACGGGCGATCAACAGACAGCTTCCCGCGCAGCAGAAGCGCGAGAATCACGCAGATGATGAACAGCATGATTGCCCATACGACGTGCGCGGGAATAGCTTCATTAGGATCGGGCGGTACCCAATGCGCGCCGAACAGATTATAAATCGGCGGCATTATAACATTCTCGATGCTGACGACCGTCTTGCCAAAAATGTGATTGGCCTGTTCGACCAGCCACGGCACTTCGTGCTCTGCTGCTGCCGTGTGACCTGTCGCTTCGGCTGATTCTTCGTGCTGTAGTAGTGCCAGTATTGCAGCTAACATTAGTTATCATTCTCCGTTATGTTGAGCAAGAGTTCTATACGTCGTGTAAGCGGCTTCCATCATCACAGCCAACGCAGGCGCGAACAACCCCGCCAGTATTGCAACCGCGTCGAAATAGCCCGTCTTGTTGGCGAGCCATGCTACGCTTGCCACGACCAGCCACCGCACGATGAATTTCAGCGTCGTTCCCGGCGGCGTTTTCTGGCTGCCCACCGCAAGTATTCCCTTGAGCGATGAGTGCAGCCATTTATAGTTTAGCAACGCGAGGCCGCCGCCCAAAACAAGCCCCAGCATGAAACGTAAATCCGCAAAGATTGCTGCTGCGACAACGGCTAAAGCGACGACGACGAAGATGTTTCGCCAGATGCGGCGCTCGACTGCCGCAGGCTCCGTAAACGCAAGCGATTCATCGCCTGAGCCATCTTGCAAAGGCGTGCTATCCGAAGCTTTAATCTTACGGTCGCCTTTTTCGCTCATTACCAAAGTTGCTGATTGTATCAATGCGATTGCGGCATTGTCCAGTTTACGCACGGCTGTAACAAAGTAGTAGGGGCAGGGCTTGTCCTTGCCCGGATCGCCGACAGGCGATGACTGGCATGGGCTATCGCCCATTCGGGCAGGGACAAGCCCTGCCCCCACCAGACATGCCAACCGACTTTGTTACAGCCGTGAGTTTATGGCTGATTATCAGGCTTTTTGCTCTCGGTCGGTTTCGTCAGATCGTACTTGCTATCTATCTGATATTTTTTATAGTCGCTATAGCTTTGCTTCATGCTGCGATTGAACTTTGCAAAGAGCATGACACGCGCAGAGATGTTCGCTTCGCCGTATGACGGAAGCCACACTTCACCATCTACTTTATCCTGCTCGAAGACGAACGCCGACGAGGGCGAGATTGAAGCCACAAGCCCGCCGCCCATCTTGAATGAATCAGTCAGCCGAGCTTCTAATCGCGCCACCTGGCGAGCCGCTTCATCAACCCAGATTGTGCCCGCCAGTTTGCCCACAAGGTTTTCGGCCCTCGATTTGGGCTTGAACCCCTTGCGCGGCTCGAAATCGAAAGCGATTACTTCGTGGCCGCGAAACATTTCGCGGCGAATGCTTGTGACTTCCGAAATGCGCAGGAAATCCAGTATCGATATGTCGTCTTCTTCTTCCTTTTCTTTCTCGCCGCGAGCCTCTGCGCGTGCTTTCTTCTGCTGTTGCTTTTCGCGTTCTTTGATTATTTCTTCGATCTCTTTTTGCACGCGGCGGTCTTCTTTTTCGCGCTCAGGCGCAGACAACTCTTTGCCGTTGACGCTGATGAGCCGCTCGATTGCGCGATCTCCTACGGGCGTAACTTCATAAACGCGCGTCACAGTCTCTTTCACTCGCCCGTCGCCGTCGTGCTTACGTTCAACTTGAGTCAAGCGACAGGTGTAACGCTCTCTCAACTCTTCTATTTTTTCCTGATTGGCGACAATCGCCTTCATCAGAGTTTCGATGTCGGGCAGCGGTTGCGCGCCTTCAATCTGCGGGTAACGAAATGCCTGCGCGTCAATAGCGCGATTGTGTTCCACACGATCTATCGTCACAAGCAGTTCGCTCGCAGACCTTTTGATCTTGATTGTGAAAGGCTCCATCACGCCGTCAACCGCGCGATGGTCGCTGTAAAATATTTCTTCCGCGCCGTCGCTCGTTTCGCGTTCCTGCTTGACGATCAGGTTAGTTGCCGCATCGAAATAAAATTTCACGCGAGCAGTGTCTTTGATGAACTCGATGGCATTGGCCTCGCGGCCATCAATCATGGCTTTGCCTGCCAGTTGCGGCACTATGCGATTGCGAGAAAGGTCGCTGAACCGGCTGCTCGTAAGCAACGCTTCCAGCCTGAGCCGTTTCGCTTCATCGCCCAAAAGCGTTCGCAGTCCGCGCTCATCCATTCGCCATGCGGACTTGCCGTTATAGCACTGGCTGATTTTTGCGCCGCCTGCTTCGATGTCTACGCGCAGGCTTTCGGGCATTGCTATCTGGTAAGCGAAACGCCCCGTCGTTTGATCGGCGGATTTCACGCTTCCCGTCATCCGGGTGTTTTTAATACGACGAGCGTGGTTGCCGCCCGCAGCTTTCTTGTAGCGATCTATTATTTTGCTTGCAGAATTGTCGGCGGCCAGTGATTCGACCGCGAGCGCGAGAATAAAAATCAACAACGAGAAGCAGGCTCTTCTTTTCATAAAACCTCTACCGCAATGTAAAATACTCCTTCGGCTTCGATTCAATGTTAACGGCAGATTCATTTGATCGAAAGGTCAGCAAAGGAGTTGATTATGAGAGCACGGCTCGTTTCTATGGCTTTGTGCGCTTTAATAACATTTATCTCTGCTTCGGGTCAAGGAGTCAGCCGCGAGCCGTCGAGCATCGAAATAACCGAATCGCGCGAATTGATGCTCCAGGGGAACTACGAAGAAGCCGCTCGCCGTTTCAACACAATTTCAGATAAACACCCGGAAAGCCCAGCCGGTGAGTTCTACGGCGCGGTCACGCTCATCTGGAAATCTTATGTTGATGCGCCGAAACTTGATGCAGGCAGTCGAGCGTTCGATGCAGAGATAGAGCGGCTGCTTGCGGCTGCGATCAAGAAAGCCGAAGCCCTAAAAGCGCGCGATACAAAATCGCAAGCGGACGAAATCGAAGCGCTTTATTATCTCGGCTCGTCTTATGCGATTCGCTCGCGCCTGAACTTCTATCAAAATCACGCGATACCGGCTGCGCGATTCGCTCGCTTGTCGCAGGATTTCTTTGACGCGCTTTTAAAGCTCGATGCGAATTACTGGGATGGCTATTACGCATCGGGAGGCATTTATTATCGCGTCGGCTTGCTGACGGATTCGCCGATTGGCCGTGCCGCAACAGCTATGCTCGGCGCAAAGTCTTTGCCGACGGGCGACCGCGAGCGCGGCTTGAATTATTTGAAGACCGCTTCGGAAAAAGGCTCGATCACAAGCGTTGACGCGAAGCTTTCGCTGCTTGAAATTTACACGTTTAACGAGAATCGCTTCAGCGACGCAGCAACGCTCGCGCGCGAACTTCAAACGAAATATCCCGGCAATCAAACTTTTGCTCGTTACTTGTTAAAAGCGCAGCTTGGATTAAAAAATCGCGCAGAGGTTCAAAAGACTGCGCGGCAAATACTGGCGCTTGTAAAACAGGGCAAGCCGAATTTCGGCGCGTTCATGAAGGCAGAAGCGGAACGCGCATTGGCCGAAGCAGGGGGCCGTTGATGCTTGCCCTTCGAGCGACAACGCGATAACATCGGCTCACTGACTAAAACTATTCGAGGTGTAATTGCCATGTACGAAGATCTGAAATTCGATTTATGCTGTGGCGCGCGAGTGCTCTATCGCGCGGGACTGAGCGCAGGGATAGCGGGGCATTTGAGCATTACCGTCGGCGAGAACACGATGATAGCCAATCGCTTCGGCCCATCGTTTGGAACCCTGAGGCCCGAAGATGTTTTGACGCTCGATTTCGACGGCAACATCATCGACGGCCAGGGCTATGTCAACGACACCATCCGGCTGCATGGTGTGATTCACAAGATGAACCCGGAAGTCGTGGCTATGGCGCACACGCATCCGCCCACGGTCGTGACCTTCAGTTCGTTGCGCACGGTGCCTGAAGTCTTCGATCAGGAGAGTTGTTTTCTGGCCGGAGAAGTAGCCATAGTCGAAGAAGATTACAGCGGCCTTGCGTCAACCGAAGATAGAGTTCGCCCGATGGGTGAAGCGCTTCGCGATCATCACGCGATCATCCTGCCCAATCACGGAGCCATCACTAAAGGCCAGAACATACGGCAAGCGATCATTCTGATGATGGGACTTGAAGGCATGGTTCAGCGTCACCTGTCGGTTATGGGCGCGGCGCGAACGACAGGGATAACTCCGCGACCGATTGCGCCTGAAGTGGCGCTTGCGACCAAGCGCGAGTTGAGCACTATTTATGCGGGGCGTTCCGCGCTCGGTTTCGTTTGGGATGACTTGATGGCGAAACTGCGACACAGCGATGCGGAATTATTCGCAGGGCGCGAGCAAGCCGCAACGGCTGCGTCATAGAGATTTTCAAATTTGATTGATCGCAGGGGCAGAGCAGATTAACTGCCCCTGCAATGTTTCAGCGTGCTATGGATAATAATGAGAAGCGCATCGAAGTCAAACAAACATCTCTCGAAATGCTCAGTCCCGATGAGCTGAACTCCTACCAATCAGACGACCCGCGTATAAGCATCCAGCAAGCAATAAATTGTCCCGCGTCGTTTTTTCGTTACCTTTACGCAGAAGTCGGGCGGGAATATCACTGGGTTGACAGGCTCTCGTGGACCGACGACGAGATCAGGGACTACCTCGCAGACCCGGGAGTTTCGTTGTGGGTGATCTATTATGACGGCTCGCCTGCGGGTTACTTTGAACTGAAAAAAGAAGAGAACGGGTCTACTGAACTTGCGTATTTCGGGTTGCTCGAAGAGTTCATAGGCCGAGGGCTGGGAAAACATTTACTGAGCTTTGCAATCGAGCGAGCATGGAGCGATGGCGCTCACAGAGTGTGGGTGCACACCTGCACATTGGATGGGCCGACTGCCTTGCCTAATTACCTGAAGCGCGGGTTCAAGCCATTTGATGAAATGACTTATTTCGTGACGCGTTCAAACGAAGAGTAGTAACAGAGTACGGCAACTCTTCAGCCTCCCTTGCTCTCATATCAAAACAACTTCGTCCACGTGCGCTTTGTAATCCGAGAGATGTTTTTTGAATGTCTGTTCTACAAACTCTCTGTATTTGCGCGCTTCGTCTTTCACATCAATTGGCTTTTCCGACTTAACGGCGTAGCCTGCGATTCTGAGCCGTTTGTTGCTGGCAAAACCGTCAACCTCGATATAGCCATTCGCTTTCCAATGTTCATCTGCCGTGGGCTTGTCCCATACGCGGAGATACAGGCGAAGAGCGAGCGTGTCGGTCTCCGCATTAAGGATTTTGTCAGATACAAGCTCCTCGAATTCATCCATCGTCAGCAGTATCTCTTCTTTTCCGCGCGCAATGTTTGGAAGCTCGTCTATGCCATAAATAGCCGCGTTCACAGGAGACAAAACCGGCCTCATCATCGGGAAGAAGATCACATTATCTATGTTCTCTTCATCGGTGAATATCATAGCCATCCGCTCGATGCCCGGCCCAATGCCAGTGGTCGGCGGCAGGCCGTGCTCTAAAACTTCTATGAAGTCATAGTCGAGCGGATGAAACTCGCCTGATTCCACATCGCTCGGTTTATATGAACTCTTCCACCGTTCGAGCAACGCCACAGGATCATTTTGCTCAGACCAGTTGTCGCCGCATTCCATGCCTGAGATGAATATTTCAAACCGCTCGGCATAATTCGGGTCTGTGTCCATCGGCTTTGCCAGCGGCGAGATGTCCATCGGATGGCCGAAGATGAAAGTCGGGCTTATCAATGTTTCTTCTACTTTGGCCTCGAATGCTTTTGCGAGCGCAAGGCCAATGCTCTCTTGCGGCTCATTTACGCCAAGCGTCGTTAAATGCGCATTCGCTTCTTCGGTTGAACTGCATTTACGGAAATCTATGCCGGTCACCTCTAAGACAGCGTCGGCCATCGAAATCCGCCGCCACTTAGAGCCAAAGTCTATCTCGTGCCCGCGCACTGTGAATTTGGTTTTGCCGAAGACCGTTTCTGCGATATGCCGAAACATGTCTTCGATCAGATCCATGTTGTATTCATAGTTCTCGTAGGCAGTCATCGTTTCAACCATCGAGAACTCAGGGTGGTGGCTGCGGTCAATGCCTTCGTTGCGGAAATATCGCCCTATCGTATAAACCTTATCGAACCCTGCGGCTATCAATCGCTTGAGATATAACTCGTGCGAGATCGCAAGGTACATATCACAATCAAGCGCGTTGACATGCGTGATGAACGGCTTTGCCGTGCCTCCTCCGTATTGAGGCTGTATTACCGGCGTATGAAATTCAATAAACCCGCGCGCATCGAGAAAAGTCCGAATCGCAAAAAGCATTCGAGCTACCAGTTCAAAATGTTTCTTGTTGTCCGGCTGAATCGTCGTATCCAAATACCTTCGCCTGAGAATAGCTTCTCTGTCTTTCAAGCCGACCCATTTATCCGGCAGCGGGCGCAATGACTTTGTGAGCAACTTCAGCGTATGAGTCAGAACCGATATTTCACCCCGTTTCGTTTTGGTTACAGTGCCCGTCGCTTCGACAAAATCTCCGATGTCGAGCAGATTAATATCTTCAAAACCCAGATTGCCTTCCGCCGCATCTGTCGGCTTGAGATCATCTTTACGCAGGTACAATTGAATGCGCCCCGTCTGATCTTGTATATGACCGAATGCCAGCTTGCCATGCTCGCGTATGGACATTAAACGCCCCGCGACAGTGACAGTTTGACCTTCGTGCGCTTCGTAATCATTGATGATTGCTTCGGTGTAGTGAGTCCGCAAACAGCGTGAGGGGTACGGATTGATACCCTTTGCGCGAAGCGCTTCCACCTTGTTCAACCGCACATTGCGAAGTTCTACAATGGGAATACTAGACAAACTCAAACCTCCAGTTGATAGAAAGCCATCAAGAAAGTAATTCCAAACTGTTGAGTTTCGCACGAAGAATGGAAAAATCTCAACTCTCGGAAGCAGTTTAAGAAGTCCCGTCAGGGACGACCTGTCTATAGTTTCAGCGTTTGTAATATTTTTTGTAGCTCTATAGGAGCGACCTGTTGACTCAGAGGACGCTCCTACGGAGCTACAGATATATTGCTCAATTTTTGCTATAAACAGGTCGCTCCTATGGAGCTACTTCCTGCGCCTCTGCGGTGAACATTCTTCAGGTTTCATTTTCGATATGAGTCGCTTAATATGACTCCATTCATTTTCAAGAAAGTTGATCTCAACCGCTATGAGCAAGCAGCTTGCAATCGAGCATCGAGAAGCGCAATCAGGATTGGCTCCCTGGACGCAAGCCGAATTACCCGCACCTCCCATGCCTAAGGGACTGGGCTGGATGGGTGTCGTCGGCCCCGGAGTGATAGTGCTGGGGCTATCGATCGGCAGCGGGGAGTTTATTCTCGGCCCTGCCGCATTCGTCAATTACGGGTTCGCGCTTCTGTGGGTGACTACTGTTGCGGTATTTCTACAGACCATATTCAACCTGGAGTTGATGCGCTACACGATGGCTACGGGCGAGCCTGCCTTCACAGGATTTATGCGCACAAAGCCGGGGTCGAGTTTCTGGGGCTGGTTTTACGTAGTGCTTTACTTCCTGCAAACCGGCTGGCCCGCATGGGCAGGCAATGCGGCTGCGGCGATATTCTTCCTTTCAGCGGGCAGATTGCCCCAATCAACCGATGCCAACACTATTTATGCAATCGGGGCTGGATCGTTCATCCTTTGCGTGAGCGTTCTCTTAATTGGCCGCCGCATCGAGCGAACATTGGAACTGCTCAACTGGATATTGATTATTTTCATACTCGGTGGATTTTTAGTGCTTGCTTTGATCTACGTAAGCCCGGAGACATGGTTGTCGGCGGGCGCTGGTTACATAGGTTTCGACACACGGACAAACAGCTTTAGTTTTCTTCCGGCTGGCGCTGATTATTTCTTATTGAGCGCGCTGGCTGCTTACTCAGGCTGCGGCGGCGTAGGCAATATCACGCTATCGAACTGGGCGCGCGATAAAGGCTATGGGATGAGCCAGGTCTCAGGTTATATCCCGGCTCTGGTCGGGGGGCAAAAGGTGAATCTCGCGCATACGGGTTCTGTCTTCACGCCGACACCAGAGTCTATGTCACGATGGCGAGGCTGGTGGCGAATCATCAAAGCAGATCAATGGGGCGTGTTTTTCATAGGCGCGTTGCTGGGGATGACTCTTCCCTCGCTGCTCTACGTTACGTTTCTTCCGCGAGGCAGCGACATACGCGGCTCAGGCGTCGGAGGCACACTGGCAGAAGTGATGGGCCGCGAGGCGGGAGCATTTGCGGGAGGGGTGGTCGCCTTTATGGGGGCATGGATACTGCTGAAGACTCAGCTTGATCTCATCGAAGGAACGACGCGCGCAATCACAGACATACTCTGGACTGGCAGCAAGCGAGCGCGAGCCTGGCGCGGCGGCGATGTCAGAATTATTTATTACTGCGTGCTGGGCGCAGTCCTGGTGTGGGGATTGATTGCGTTGCGGCTGGCGCAGCCAATCGTGTTGCTGCAATTGGGCGCTAACATGGCTGGCATAGTATTGATCATCGCCTCGATACATCTTCTATACGTAAACACGACTCTGCTGCCGAAAGAGTTGCGGCCTTCGATGTGGCGACGCGCCTGTCTGGTCTTTATGGCTTTGTTCTACGGTTTTTTTGTGACGCTCTGGCTCAGCAAACTGCTCGGTTGATTTCAATTCGATTGCTTCGGCTGCTTTGGTTTATCCGCATCTCGCGCCAACGGTTTTCGAGGAGTCATTGATTGAAATTTCGCCAGCGCGCCGCGACAGGCCGCGAGTTGCGCAATCGCAGAAGCCTCTTTCATTTGAAACTGCTGTGCGAGCATCAATGTGCGGTCGAAATCTCTGCTGCCAAACCACTGAAACTCTCTCACATTAAGCAGGGTGTTCAAACCGGTATTTATTTTCACAGGCTTCTTTCCGCCTGCGGCCTCAACCTCTTGATACTTATCCAATTCAGGCACAAAGCCCGCACGGTTGAATTCTTTAATCGCCAGTTCTATCTCTTCAAAGCCGCGATTTTCATCTATGTCCGTGGCAATGCCTGCAAGCGTCATCAACTGCTGTGTTCTTTCAATCCCATTTTCGACGCGCGCGGCTTGCTGTTTGGCTTCATCGAGCAATCGTATCGCTCGCGCTTTATCTTTGCTCCTATTTATCTGCCCGATCAGGCTGCCCAAAAACATAAAGCGTTGACGTGGGTTTGAAACTTCGGCGATGAGCGCCTCGACCCTATCGAAATCGCCTCTCTCCAAAGCGTCTCCTGCTTCCCTATCGCGTTTCTGATCCACTCTTATGTTCAAGTTCTGCTGCGCGTTAGTTCGACTCAGTCCATCGCTCATCTTATTGATGATCGCAGATGCTTGATCGAAATCGCCTGCAAGGGTGGCTAGCGCGATGGCGCGGTCATAGAGTGAGTCTTTTGCCTGCGTATCAGCAAACGCATCTGCTCTGGTTACTAATTCCTGAACTGTGCCCGGCTCCGACATCAACAGATATTGTTGTTCTTCGGGCGGGACGCGGCGCGCAGCTTCTTCGACTCGCGCGCGAAATGCGGCGGCCCTGTCCGGCATATAGCGATCAAAATAAGGCGCGAGCAATTTTGGAAGCGTATAGTCGAGCGGCGAGCGAGCGTTCAAACGAACTCCTTCCGAATTTGTCATCGGCGCATCGAACCGCCGGGTCACCACCGTGTACGCAAGGTCGAGAAACTGCTCTATCACCCCGATGTCTAAGGGGATGTGAGCGTAAGGGCTACTCGCGCTTGCAGCCGAAGAGAAACGAATCACCCCCTGCCCGAAATATGGAAACAGATACATTGCCATAGCTTGGATGTCTTCAAAGCTCGGCTGTCCCAGTTTAGCTTTCGCAAGGACCTGAATGAAAAGCTCGTTGGCGGCCCGCGCGTCTCTTATCTTGATTATTGAGAGCACAAAAGCAAGCTTATAGATATTGCCCTTTTCGATCAGCGGTGCAGCCGCTCGAACAGCGCGTTTCGGGTCTTGCTGCGCGAAGGAAATAGCAAGTTGCTCTTGCAGCAACGCTCGCTCGCTATACCTGGGATAACTGCTCTTCGGGTCTATGTCAGGCGGCTGGTCTACAACGCTTTCCGTGAGCTTTGTGGCGAGCGCCGGGTCGTGTTGTCCGGCCATCCGAATAACGTTAGTCTGCATAGGGTAATGCGAA
>DATEKX010000290.1:0-3322 GCA_035277165.1 Blastocatellia bacterium
TGTACGTAACGCAAGCCTTCACGGCGGGCGAGCGATTCGCAATGAAGCCGCGCCTCATCGAACTTCTCGCCGTGAAAGATGACTTCGGCTCCCATGCCTCGCATCGCGGCGACCTTGCCGGGGTTGGCGGCTTCGGGCACAACGATGCGCGCTCGCACGCCGAACAATCGCGCGGCATAAGAAACCGACTGACCGTGATTGCCCGTCGAAGCAGCGATGACGCCGCGCTCTTTTTCTTCCGCGCTCAGTTGGGAGATGAGGTTCACGCCGCCTCGCACTTTGAAAGCTCCAAGGGGTTGATAGTTTTCGTGCTTGATGAACACGTCTGTTCCTATCAACTCGTTAATCTGAGGATAGCTGTACAAGGGCGTGCGCTGAAGATAAGGCCGTATTCGTCTTTGAGCCGATAACACATCTTGAAAATTTGGTGCATTCACAGTTCAGACTCCTTTGCTGCGCTGAGGGTTCTCTTCCGTAATCGGCATTGTACCATTGCCCGGTCAAAGATTTCGCGCCGAACAAGCAGGCAAAAGATGCCTTTTCTTACCACCCAGTCCGTGAATTTTTTACACGTGAATTTAATGCTATATCGTCAAAACGGCTTTGAACGAAGGCGTTTTTGCCAAAATTTCAATCTGCCTGCCCGAATTGAGTACTGCTTAAACATGGCGCAGGGCTTGCAAAGTTAATGCTTCCTCCCTAGGCAGTGCTGTCGAACTGATAAGCCGGAGGTGATTATGGATGATAGAAACGTATCGCTGCTGATTGTTGATGACGATGAACCAACGCGCAACGGCATGGTAGCCTTGCTCGGCCTCGCTTACACCTGTATTGCCGCCGCAAATGCCGAAGAGGCCATGCGATTGCTTGCTGCAAGATCGTTCAGCCTTGTGGTTACAGACATACACATGCCGGGAGCTTCCGGGCTTGAGCTTTGCCGCTTCATTCACAAGCTGTGCCCGAACACGGTCGTGATCGTCGTGTCAGGCATGACCGACATCCGTTATCAGATCGAAGCTCTGCGGCAGGGCACGCTTTACTACATGGAAAAGCCGATTGACCCTGAGAAGCTTTTTGCGCTGGTTGAGAGCGGGCTGAAATGTTATGCGCTTGCCGAGGCCAAACATCGCAACGTTCAGCCAACAAACTCGCTCCGAGCCAGAGCGAGTTGAACTCAAAAACTTATCGTATGAAAAATCCCATCTGCTGTGGCGTCGGCAAAGTTGATTGCTCGCGATACTGAGCTTTCGCCTCTTGCACTGCTTGAATCTTCGATTGAAACAAGCTCGCAAGATTGTCATATCGCACAACCACATTGCCCAGCCAGTACGGGCGATTTTCTCGCATCCACAAATCGGAATACATCCCGCGCAGTCGGGTCGTCTGGTCGCGCAAATCCTGTAGTCGCGCATTGACGCTTGCTATCTCGTTCAAGTTGCGCAAGACCAGACTGCGATTGCTCATGTTCAGATAAGCTTCCCAGTAATACTTGTTCATCTCGCCTGCGAATTGAATCTTCATTCCGAGCAAGTCCAATCGTATCGCCGCAAAGATCAAATAATCCACCGTGTCGAGATTCGCTTTCGCTTTCGCTCGATTGCGATAGAGCGAAGCAAGCGCGCGTTCCGCTTCGAGCCTGACATCCTTTGCAGCAGTCGCCGCTTTCTCAATATAACTTGCGCCGACTTCTGAAAAAGGATCAGTCCAGAAAGCCTCATCATTGGCTTCGCCTGCACCTGCAGCGCGAAGCAACGAATGAGCACGCGTCAGGCTTTGTATCGCATCGCGAAACGTGTTGTCCGTGTTGCGATAAAACGCCCAGTCATATTTCGATTTGAAGCTTTCGATAGCCGCTTCGCCTTCCTGCCACGAGCATGCGGCTCCGAAAACAATCGCAGGCCACGTCATCGCAAACAGCGCTTCGCCGTCGTCATCCCAAGTAGTGTTGAGCATTCCGAGCGCGCCATACTTCTGGCCGTCGCGCACAAGGTTTTTGATGTTGATGAACGCAGTGTCGAAGTTCGGAAAGATGCGATTCCAGTTGTTTGCGCCGGGCGAAACCATAATGTCAATCCCCGCGTCTTTGTAAGGTTTCAGCAGGTCGTCGAACTGCGCGTTGGCGTTGTAATTCCATGCCACTGCGATAACGTCTTTCGGCATGACGCTGAGAAGCTTTGGATACTTAATGGCTATGTCGCCCCAGAACATCAGCCGTTTGTTGTAAGGCTTTACTATCTCGGCCACGCGCTTGAGGTGTTCGACGTAGACGAGGCCGAGTCCAACTTCATCGGCTCGCGCTTTCGTCTGCCCGCGACCAAGCTCGAACGTTTCGTCCGCGCCTATGTGAAAGAGCGGGCCGGGAAACAGCGGCACAAGCTCTGCGTAAATGTCTTTGATGAACTCGTAAGATTTTTCATTGACCGGCGCGAGCACGTGGCCGTGCGGAGTCTCGGCTATATCGTTATAAACTTCGTTCTTGAGAACGTGATGGAGATGTCCGAACGCCTGCTGCTCAGGAACTATCGTCACATAATAACGCTTGCCGTATTCGACAAGTTGTTTCACTTCGTCGGCAGTCACCGCGCCCTCTTTCGGCGCAATGAGCGGATGCTTTTGATAATCGAACGTGTGCTCGATGTAGAGCGAAAACATGTTCAGCTTGAACGCCGCGCAAGTGCGAATCTGTTTCTTCATGTAATCGAGCGTCGGAACCGGGCCGCGACTGATGTCGTCGTGCACGCCGCGCCAGCGCATAGTCGGCCAGTCTTTTATCGTGACCGCCTGACAAGTGGCCCGCTTGGCCTCGCCCCTATCAATCAACTGCCGGAGCGTCTGCGCGCCATAGAAAAGGCCCTGACCTGTTGGAGCCGCGATGATGACGCGTTCTACGCTTACGTAGAGCGCATAACCTTCTTCGCCAAGCTTGTCGTCAAGATTGATGTTTGCGGCTTCAAACAATGATGAAAGCTTACGGTCGTCGCCCGTTCGCGCAAGATAGATTGCATTTGATTTAGGCGCAGAGCGCGCGGTAGCGATTTTGATTTTCTGCCCGGTCGCGGATTCGATCTCTTCGGCAATGGTTTCTGCGGCGGTGCGGTCTTCTTCCGTATGTGCGCTGTTGATGACTATGCGCGTCTTCGAGGTAATGTTGAACGCGCCGTTTTGCTTTTGCACTTGCTTTGGCTCAGGAACCAATTTCAAATCCTGACCAATAGCTCGAACGGGGAGAAACAGAAATAAAAGCGCGCAGACCGGAAGGATTAAATTTGTTCGTTTCATAATCGGAAGCTCCGTAGGAGCGACCTGTCTATAGTAATAATTG
>DATEKX010000291.1:0-3264 GCA_035277165.1 Blastocatellia bacterium
GTGCGAAATCTTCATTCTTGATGCTGGACGCGCCCGGCGGCGGCACATCCGACAAGCCGCTCGGAATGCCGTCCTGCAAATAAAACAACAGCGGGCCGCCCGTAGTCGTAGTGCCTGCCGGACAGGTCGCCGGAAGCGTAACAAATGTTCCGTTCGAGCAACCGACTGTTTGCGGGCCGAAACCGCCTGCTGCTGCGGGCGAAGCGTAGCGCAGGAATCCCGTTACGCTGTCGAACAGATAACGACCCGTGAAGAACCCGCGAAAGACCTGATCGTTGAGCGTGTGAATCCACTCGCCGCCGAACTTGATCGTGTGCGGCCCTGTGATGATCGAGAAATTCTCTTTTGCGTGTGTGCGCCAGATCAACTCGTCAACATTCGGCTGTATGAAAAACGGATTGCCGAAGCGGAATGTCGGCCCGAATCCTATCGCCGTGTCCGCGAGCAGGTTAGACGGCGTTGCCGAGCGCGGGCGCGATTCGCGCGAATAGCCGAAATGAGCTTCGCTCAGTTTAGTCGGCGAAATCGAACTGAAGAGATTGAGGTTGAGGTTGTTGATCTTCGACGGGCCTTCTGTGCCGTTGGCCGATGTGCCGTAGGTGGCTACGTCAAAAGTTTGATTCTCGTTCTTCGAGTTATCGAAATTGTAAGACGCTGTGAATTTGTTTATAGACGAGATCTGCCAGTCCATCTTGCCCAAAAACGCCGTGTTGCGAACCGGGTGCTTGACCGGCAATCCTTCGTTTTGATTGAGCCTCGCCTGAAAGAAGTTGAGCAAGGCCACTCGCTGGCAGTCGGGGCTGCTGTTGATCAACGCTTCGTTGTTTTGAACCGTCGGCGCTGAAATCGGGCAGGGGTCGCCGATGGCCGCGCTCAGATTGTCGCGCGTGAGGTTCTCGAAAATCTGTTCGACGGCGACGAAATAAAAGAGCTTGTCTTTTTTAATAGGGCCGCCGAAATTGCCGCCGAACTGCTCGCGGTGAAAATCCCTGAGCGGTTTGCCGTCGCTGGTATTAGCCGTCAGCCCTTCAAAACGCTGGAAGTGAAACATGCTGCCGTGAATGTCATTGGTGCCGGATTTTGGAATAACGTTGATGACGCCGCCTGCCGTGCGCCCGAACTCTGCGCTCGCGCCAGTCGCCACGACCTGAAATTCCTGCACGGCATCCAGCGGGATGTCAATCGCAGCGCGCTGTCCGCCCACCTGCTCGCCGAAGAAACCGTTGTTATAATCGCCGCCGTCGAGGCTGATGTTATTGAAGATGCCGCGCTGCCCGACGAAGTTGATCTCATCGCCGTCCGGCCCCTGCGTGATGCTGACGCCGGGAGTGAGCGTGAGCAAATCTTCGAACTTTCTTCCAAGTATAGGCGTCTTGGTCACAGCCAGTTCATTGATCGTAGAACTGGATTCAGTCTTTACCGTGTCAATTGTAGGAGCAGCAGTGATGGTGATGCGCTCGGCTACCTGAGACACTTTCATAGTAAAATTCAAAGGGATGGTTCGACCGACCGTGAGTTCCAGATTTTCCTGAATGACAGTTGCGAATCCCTGTTTTGAAACCGTCAGCGTGTAGCGGCCCGGAGGCAACTGAAGAAATACGAAGCGGCCATCCGCGTCGCTAGTCACCTTTCGTGAGAAATTAGTGTCAAGGTTTTTCACTTCAACGTCAGCTCCGACAACGACTGCGCCTGTGTCATCCGACACACTGCCGCTAATCACGCCGGTAGTAATTTGTGTTTGGGCCAATGCGCAGGATGTGAGCGCAAATATAACGATCAAGCAACGCGAGACCAAACGTCTTGCTTTCTTCATAGTCTTTTCTCCAATCTTGCAGGTGAAAACTGTTGGCGCATTCTAAGAATATTCAAGACGGTTAGTCAACCCTGCGAGGGCGTGCGGCGCGACTTGAAAATGAGGTGAAATCCTCTGCTAGAGTGCCTGTTGATCGCGTCAGATTAAACTTGACCAATCCGTCACATGCCCTCATGCTGTGAGCGACCTGAATGGCTCAGCAAAGCGGCGCCTCGTTCATTTGTCGCGCAGATTGTAAAAGGCAATGCTCATCACTCTAATCATACTGTTTTTTGTGCTTGTGACAGCCGGATTGATCTTTACAGTAAATCGCTACAATCGCGCGTTGCCTGAAAAGAAATCGAACGCTCTGCCGCCGCCCGATCCGGCTCTGTTATTCACATCAGATGTCGAGGCCGAAAAGCCGGTTGATAACCGGCGAACGAAGCTTGTCGAACGAGCCACGCGCGGCGATACTGCTGCGCTTACGGACGCGCACGCTAACGGCGAAAGGAACCTGTACGATGAAGTACTCAGCGCGTTGATTGATGCGCGATCGCGTCAGGGAAACTTGAATGATCTCGTCAAGCACATTGCAAGTAATAGCGAGTTGCGAGGAAGCGTGAAACTGACCGAGCAGGTCATACAATCCTGGAAGCTTGCGCCTGATCGCCGCTCGACGATTGAGATGTTACACGTTGCCGCGCTTTCAGATAATGCGGGTACTTATGGAAAAGCTATTGAGATGGCGCTTGAAGCATGGCAGAACGGAAAGCTCTCCGGTTTCAAACCGGAAGAATTGATAACGCTCATCGAAAGCCAGTACTGGGAACTGGCATCGGAAGCGAGAAGCGGGGGCGCGGGCTATTCGTTGAAACGCCAGATCGCAGACGCTCGCCGCGACCTGGCAACGGCGACAACCGGACGTTGATAGCGAAGCCCCTCAAACAACTTTGCTGGCAATTGAGGTCAACTAAAACGAGGACGGCGAATATTTAATGGAACCGATGTTTTTCTTCTATCTCACATTGGGGGCCATGCTGTTCCTCGTCATTTCCCTCCTGTTAGGAGCCGGTGATGACATAGGACACGGGGACGCAGGAAGTCATGGGCATGCAGGTAATGGCGGGCATGGTCATGGGCATGCAGGTGATGGCGGGCATGGTCATGGGCACAACACGGATTCAGACAGTATGAGCATCTGGTCATTTCAG
The DNA here is from genome assembly GCA_035277165.1 of Blastocatellia bacterium. Lineage (GTDB taxonomy): Bacteria > Acidobacteriota > Blastocatellia > UBA7656 > UBA7656 > DATEKX01. Next base: position 3,007 of record DATEKX010000291.1, read on the forward strand.
ATGCTTTTCCTGTTCACCGCAGGTTTCGGAGCCGGAGGCTATTTCGCCTCGCTTTATCGCCTGAGCGCACCCATCACCATATTGTGCGGAGCTCTGGGCGGCGTGGTTCTGGCATCCATCGGCTATTTCATAATCAACATCTTTTATCGGCGACAGGGCAACTCTAATGTTTACTCTGAAGAATATATCGGTTTGACAGGCATCGTTGTTACTTCTATTAATGCCGACGGCGTTGGGCAGGTGAGATGCGCTGTCGGA
>DATEKX010000292.1:0-4995 GCA_035277165.1 Blastocatellia bacterium
CGTCCGCTCTGCAAACCTGGCCCGCCGAGCCGTGAACACATTCTGTTGCGTGCAGAAAATAGGCTGGCGTGCCTGTGCTTGAAAGCAACGAAGCGACGTAGCGCGCGATGTGTTCGCTCTTTCCAATGCCGGTCACGTGGACGCGCCCGCCGCGAGACTCGCATTCAAGAATCAGGTCGGCGGCGCGTTCGATGGCTTCCGCTTCGGCCCGCGTCCGCAAACCCGATAGCTCTTCAACAACTCTGTCAAAGAACGATTCGACCTCTTCGGTCGGGCTGCTCTTTTTTTCAGTTGCGGCTAATTTATTCACCATGTCGTTCGACTCTTTGGCGTCAGCAGCAGGACTTGTAGATTCATCAAGCTTTGACGGTGTTATTGACAGCTCAGTAAGAGAGTTTCGTTCTTGCCTGGTTGACATAAAATATCTGGGATTGGATTGATAGAATATGTTGCGGCGACGCGCTGCGTCAAGGCGCGATTGCCAGTACACGAGCCGGGCTGCCCGAACCGTTTTCAATTGGCAGCGCGCCTACAAAGATTGCCGCGCCGCGCGCAGGCAGCTTGTCGAGATTTGCCAGGTTCTCCAGATGATAGAGGGAAAACCCATGTGAGACGTGATGCCCTGCGAAATCTTTCGACGGGCCGTAATCAATCGAGAGGGTGTCAATGCCAAGCGCGACGACTTTCACGGTTTTAGCAAGATACTCGATTGCCTGCCGAGAGTAGCCGGGGAAATGCATGACTTCCGCTTTGTCCGCGTTACGATATTTCTCGGCATCCAGCCATCGCTCGCTCCAACCTGTCAGCAGCAACACGGCAGCGCCGCGTGGAATTGCTCCATTGCGTTCCCAGTTCCGAACGTCTTCAAAAGTTAGTTGATAATCGGAATTGGTTTTGACCTTTGCGCGGACATCAATCACGACGGCGGGCGCGACAAGCCGCTTCACTTCGATTGTGTCAATCGTCTCTCGGCCTTTGATGAAATGGCCCGGCGAGTCAACGTGTGTGCCGAAATGTTCAGGCACACGAAACGCTCCGGCAGCATACCCATCGCGTTCATAATCGGCAAGTTTCTCGTAGCGCCACAAGTCGCGCTCGCCGCCATAGGCAGGCACATTCGCGTTGAGCTTGTGCGATAGATCAATTATGCGAGCTTCGCCTTTGAACGCGCGTTCGAGCAAGCCATTGTTTTGCTTTCGTTGAGCGTTGGCAATCACAGCCAGACCTAAGGCTACGAAAAGAATGAGGGCGATGGTTGAAGGCTTTTCCCTGCGACGCAGAATCATAGACGGCCTCCTGTAAACATCAGAAATAAAATTCCCGAAGCGCCTGAAGCGCAACTGCATTTTCTGGAAACTACTAAAATGTAACACGTTCGTTAAATTGATTCTATTTCAATTGCGGCCTGGGTTTTGGCAACTCAATTGCAGATAAGCAGTTCAGCTTATGAAGCGGTCGTTAACAGATGGGCTATGGGATTAGCTGCATCCTTGTGATGCTTAACGAGAAACTTGGATGACTGCTTATCGTGATACTTTTCGCGGCGTTATTTTGTATGAAGTAATTGCATAGCTATAAGGAAAAAATGGCACAGCAAGTCACCTCCTTGTCGGCATCTCTCCATCCGGGATGCTCTGAACAGCAAGAGGGATTATGAATCAACAATCGAGTGTTTTCTCATCCGATAAGTCGCCGGTTCTCATCGTTGATGATGACCGCGACACCTGCGAGTTAATAAATTATTTCTTATCGCCCGACTTCGACTGCGACATGGCTTTTGACGGAGAGCAGGCTTTGGAAAGAGTCATGCAAAGAGATTACTCAGTTATACTTGTTGACCTGATGATGCCGAAAGTTGATGGCTATGCGCTCATCAGAAGCGTAGCCGAAAAATCACCGACCACACCCGTTATAGTTGTCAGTGCCGTTGCCGAAGTTGATGCCGCAATCAAAGCCATGAAGATGGGAGCGTTCGCTTATATCGTAAAACCATTCTATCCAGAACAGGTGGAAATCAGCGTGAAGAGAGCTTTCAACCATCATCTCTCTATCAACAAAGAGCATCAGCCTGAACTGGTCGCAGACTGTGAGTGACACTCACTGTTTCTCGTAAAGCTCGCGGTGTCGTTTTTTCATCTCAAGATATATTTTGTCCTCTCTAGCCTGCCGCCACTTCTCTCTAAATATCTCCGCCGATTCAGCTTTCACCTTGTCGTTTTGAAACGGCAGAACCGTCTTGCCGTCGTCGGAGTATTTCCGCCCCCCTTTGTGATTCGTATAACGTCTGGCGCGCGTGTACCCCATCTGAAGAAACTTGCGCGCCATGTCCATGCCGACAAAATCATTTTGCGCTTTATACTTTTTGAACATTGCATAAATCTTGTTGGCTGATTTGCGAGCAATCGTGGGTGTCTTGAATCGCCAGTGCGGAAGTATCTCGCTTTTGTAAGGTTCGACTAAGAGCACGCCCTGTTCGCCTCGCCCGATTTGATAAAGCTCAGGGTGAGCGCGAAAGTCCATTTCATCGAAATTGCGAGTATAGTCAAATTCCATTTCAGTGATGAAGGCGTAACGTGCGTTCTATATTCAGAGAATCTCGCGCTCGTTGCCGACTCTACGCGTGATGCGTTCGTGATCGAGGAATTCGAGCAGCGGGATTGCGTACTTGCGCGTCAGCCCGCCCGTGATCTCTTTGAAGACTGCGATGTCAATTTTCGGGCTGATTGATTTCTGAGCCTGCACGCGCGATTTCAAATCTTCGATAGCTTCAACATGAAAAACGAAATCGCCTATGCGCTGGACGCGGCGTTCGGCGGCGAGCAGGTTGTAGAGCTTTCGTGCCCGGTCAATCTTTATTCCTGCGCTCGTGGCGGTCGCCTCAAGCGTCCCGGCCTGCAACCCTGCGGCCTTGAAAGCGGTTTCCAGAGCCTGTTTCGCGGCGGCGTCTTCGTCTGTGAGGGCGAGCCTGTGCGATGCGAGCCGCAACGCGTCGCGCTCGGCTACGACACGGCTTTCGCTCACGAGCCGCGCAATTACTGCGCGAAAGATTTCAGGCTTGAGGTTTGTGAATATGCGCTCGCGGGCTTCTTCACGGCTCAAGCCGAGCGAAAGCGGCTCTCGCTTGTGATGCTCTGCAAGCGATTCGACCACGCGCGAAGCGAGCCGGTCATGGCTCTCCTTTGAAAGCAAGAGCAGGGGGGCGCTTGCGACCTCAATGACGCGGCCCGACTCTGTAAGCTCGCGCGCGAAGTCGGCTATCTGCTCGTCCGTAGCTCCTGTGCGCGCTCGAAGCTCGCTTGCGCTCATCGCGCCCGCGCCTGCCATCTCTATAAAAAGCCGAGCGCGTTCGACATCATTCGCCGCTTCAAGTCGTTCGAGTTGTGCGCGTGCCGAGGTGTCGCGTATGCGATGTTTTTCCGGCAGCCCGTCAATGATGACTCCGCCGCCGATGGTAACCTGCGGCGAGTAGCTGCGAATGATGAAGCGGTCACCCGGCAGGGCTGTGATTGGTTCTTCGAGCCTGAGTTGAACGAGCGCGCTGCTGCCCTCTTCGATGTAAGGCAAACCAGTAGCTTGCTCTGCTCGAAGCATCGCAACGCGAGCCATCACTTCAACCGTGCCGTGATGCAGGCGAACACGCGCGCGATGGATGAGAGGGCGCGGAGCGGTCGTCAGCAAATCGAGCCGCGCATCAATCATTGACGTTGCGCGCAATCGGCCATACGGGGCGAGGACGCTTCCACGCTCGACCTGCTCTATGTTGACGCCCTGCAGATTGATCGCCGTGCGCTGGCCCGCGAGCGCGTGGTCTGTGTCTCGCCCGTGAACTTGCAGATTGCGTATGCGCGTTCGCACTCCTGCGGGCAGAACTTCTATCTCGTCGCCGCTTTTGAGCGAGCCTGCCACGAGCGTGCCCGTCACGACTGTTCCAAATCCTTTGATTGAAAAAGCGCGATCAACAGGGAGCCGCGCAACGGCGGACACTGCTTTCGGTTGAATGTTGCCAGCGAGCTTGACGAGCGATTGTTTGAGTTCTTCGATGCCTGCGAGCGTGCGGGAACTGACAGCGATTATCGGAGCGCCTTCGAGAAACGACCCCGCAACAAAGTCTTCGACTTCCGCTCGCGCAAGCTCAAGCAATTCTTCGTCAACGAGGTCTGATTTCGTCAGAGCGACGAGACCTGATTTGACGTGAAGCAGGCGACAGATGTCGAAGTGCTCGCGAGTTTGCGGCATCACGGATTCGTCTGCGGCGACTACGAGCATCACGAGGTCGAGCCCGTGCGCGCCCGCAAGCATGTTCTTGACGAAACGCTCGTGGCCGGGCACGTCAACGAAGCCAAAGCGATAATCGCCCAATGCGAGATCGGCAAATCCTATGTCAATCGTTATGCCTCGCTGTTTCTCTTCTTTGAGCCGGTCGGCGTCAACGCCCGTTAAGGCTTTGACTAATGCGGTCTTTCCGTGATCTATGTGTCCTGCGGTTCCGACTATGATGTGCTTCATAGCTTTGCTCTATGGATGACGATACAAGACGGCGCGCAAAGGAGTCAAACTCAAAGAATTCGAGATTTCAAATTTACCCGCGCTCGTCTTTGGTTAATAAGCGATGACCTTTTAAATTGCGCGGGACATCATTAATAAAGCGGTGATATAATGCTGGCCGCTCCGTGTTAAAACAACTCGTTAAGGCTTCAAATAGGAGACAGTTATGATTTCCACCCCACCTCGCTTCAGAAATGTGCCCGCAGTAATTATTGCCGGTTTGCTATTATTTTTGGTCGCTCAAGCACAGGCCAAGGGGCAATCGGAATCAAATCCGAAGATAATCCGCAACGCCGATGGCGTGTTCCTCGCTTCTGCTACAAAGCGCGTCGAACCTGCCTATCCGCCGCTCGCAAAGGCAGCGCTGATAAGCGGCGCAGTGATTGTTGAAGTAACAGTTGATGAAGAGGGCAAAGTCATTGCCGCGCGCGCAATATCGGGCCACCCCTT
>DATEKX010000293.1:0-5978 GCA_035277165.1 Blastocatellia bacterium
GAGGTTTAATTGGAACCGGAGGAGGTTTAATCGGCTGAGGTTTCGGTTCAACGGGGGGACCTGATTCTTCCCCAGGTAGAATCAACTCATCGCCTACTTTTATGTTATTTGGGTTTGCCTTAAATTTAGGATTAGCATCGAGCAATTGAGCCAGAGTTATTCCGTTGGCTTTAGCGATCTTCGACAGCGTGTCCCCTTTTTTGACTTTAACGGGCATGCTATTAATCTCCTTTCGCGTGGAAGTAGTCTTACAGCATCATGAAATTGAGGCAATTATAGAAATAGCCTCTACTATTGCAAGAGTGCCCTTTTCGTGAAGATATGTCAAAAGGTAGGAATTATTTCTTGCGCAGCCATTCAATCAAACGCCGAAATTGAAGACTCTTCTTTCCCTGTCAACTTCTTTTGAGCGTGTGCTAAGATCATCCATCCAAACATAGACTCGCGAGATCAGAATGGATAAATTCCGAATCACAGGCGGGCGTCCTCTCGAAGGGCGCGTTCGAATCAGCGGCGCTAAAAATTCTGCGCTGCCCTGCATGGCCGCTGCGCTGTTGACTGGCGAGACTGTAACGCTTCACAACCTGCCGTATGCCCGCGACATCATCACCATGCGCCGGTTGCTTGAAGACCTCGGCAGCCATGTGCTGATGCCCGAACTGTGCACGCTCAACATCACAGCAGATCGCGTCGAATTTTTTGAAGCGCCTTACGAACTGGTTAAAACGATGCGCGCGAGCGTGCTGGCGCTCGGCCCCTTGCTCGCTCGATTCGGCGAAGCGCGAGTATCGTTGCCCGGCGGATGCGCCATCGGACAACGGCCCATTGATCTTCACCTCTCGGCGTTTGAAAAGCTCGGCGCGAGCGTGTCGCTCGAAGGCGGTACAGTGGTCGCGCGAGCAGATCGGCTTCAAGGCCGCGAAGTATATTTTGACAAAGTAACCGTGACGGGAACCGAAAACCTGATGATGGCCGCTTCACTTGCCGAAGGCGAAACCATTCTAAACAACGCTGCGCGCGAACCTGAAGTTGTTGATCTTGCAGACCTGCTCAACAAGATGGGCGCGCGTATCGAAGGCGCGGGCCAAAGCGCTATTCGCATCGAAGGCGTCGAGAAGTTGGGCGGCGCAGAACACACCATCATCGCTGATCGAATCGAAACAGGCACGTTCATCGCCGCCGCCGTCATCACGGGCGGGCAACTCGACATAGTTGACTGTAACCCGCAACACCTGACAGCCGTGCTGGACAAGTTGCGCGAAACGGGCATCCACATCGAACAGCCAAACGCAACTTCGCTTCGTGTGAGCGCAAATGGTCGCCTGAAACCTTCGGATGTGACCACGCTTCCTCATCCGGGTTTTCCGACAGACATGCAGGCGCAATACATGACGCTGATGACGCTTGCCGAAGGAACCTCTATCATCACCGAGACAATATTCGAGAATCGGTTTATGCACGCGGCAGAGTTGATGAGAATGGGCGCGCACATACGACTCAACGGGCGACAGGCTGTGATCGAAGGAGGTCATACACGAATGGGCGCTCGCGTACAGGCATCGGATTTGAGAGCATCGGCTTCGCTCGTTATCGCAGGGCTTGCGGCGCAGGGCGAAACCATAATTGATCGCGTCTATCACATAGATCGCGGTTATGAAAAGATAGAAGAGAAACTGCGCTCGGTCGGCGCAGATATAGAAAGATTCAGAGATTGAATCATCCGGTCATTCGCTCATCGAAGCACGCGCGCGATGAAAACCAGATCAATGATTAAATGATTCGATTACTCAATTAAATTTGACTCAGTTGTGATGCGTGGTTGATAATACCAGAGAGAAGATTATGGAAAACATGCCGGAACAAAGCTGCATATTTTGTAGCATCGCTGCGAAGGACACGCCAGCGGAATTCGTGTATCAAGACGATCAGGTGGTCGCAATCAAAGACGCCAATCCGCAAGCGCCTGTTCATATATTGGTAATTCCCCGCGAGCACAACCTTGAGTCGCTGAACGACCTGTCAAAGCTCGACCTGTCATTGATGGGCCATCTGCTTTACACAACCGCGAAAGTTGCGAACCAGATGGAGATTGCCGAAAGCGGTTATCGCGTCGTCATTAACACAGGTGATGCGGCAGGACAGAGCGTGCCTCATCTTCACGTTCACCTGCTCGGCGGTCGCAACCTTACCTGGCCTCCGGGCTGATTGCAAACAGGGTCTTCAGCAGATCAAGCGCGCATCACTTTGCGTCGCTTCCACAAGCCGAACCCGAGCATTACCCAGGCAAAAAGAGCGATATACTCATACGTCCGAAAACTGCCCGGTATCGCCGGAATAACCTTCATTACAATGAGCATCGCCGCCACCACAGCGCCGCATATTCCAATGATGCGCGAGCGCGACGTGACAGCTTTGCCTGCGCCATAGCAGAACGCAAGACACGTTGCGAGCCAGCCTGTCGCCGAAGTCAGCGAGCCTACTTCAGAGATCGGAACCAGCACAGCCTGCCCCAGAAAAGAGGCCATGATCGTGATCACGCCGACAAAGATTATGGCTGCCTTAGGCGTACGGTAATTTTCATGCACGCTCGCAAGCCGCGCGTCGAGCAGGTTGCGACGCCCCATCGCAAACAGCAATCGCGTCGAAGTTAGAAAATTGCCGTTGAATATTTTTACTAACGAAAGCAACACGCCGAGCATTATTAATTGCACCAGCGTCTTTGATCCGAATGCCCGCTCGAATGCGACAGCGGTGGCGAAACGTTCCTTTGTCAAAGTCTGCCAGGGCTGAATCAAAGTCACCACGCCGATGACCACGACGTAGAAGAATATGCCTGCGCCGAGCGCCAGAAATATCACTCGCGAGAAATGCTTCGGCGCGAAATCCGAAGAAGCTTCTTCCGAGCACTTAGGCGCGGCCTCGAATCCAGTCATGAAATACGGCACGATCTGAAGCACCAGCAACGTCGAAAGGATACCGCCCGCTGCGCCTCTTGTATCTGCAAACAGCGGTTCGAGGTTCGCCGTGTCTCCGCGCAAAAGCCCGAGCGTTGCAAAGATGGCGAATATCACAAGCAGCCCGAACGTAGTCAGATTCTGAAACGTCGCGCTGATGTGAACTCCGCGATAGTTGATCGCGATTATGATTGCCGTAAGCACAAGCCCCGCGACCAGATGCGGCAGGTATACGGGATGATCGCCGATTCGATACAGCTCCAGCGTATTCATTTGAGGAAAGACATATGAAGCGACTCGCCCGATTGCTACAGCTTCGTATGGGCAGACGATCAGGTAAGCCATGGTCATAGCCCACCCCGTAGCAAAGCTCACAGCTTCAGGGAAGACCGCAGCGGTGTAGGCGACTTCGCTTCCGGCATCGGGCATTCGCTCGGTGAGTCGCCCGTAAACATAGCCGATGGGGATGAGAAGCAGTCCGCCGATCAGAAAGCCGAGCATCGCGCCTACGGAGCCGCCGCGCGTGAGCCAATCGTCAATGACCACCATCCACCCGACGCCTACCATTGAACCGAAGGCGAGCGTGAAATATTCTTTTGCGCGCAACGTGCGGCGAAGAGTTGGCTCAGCGGCTTTAGCAGCTTCTGTTGTCATCGAATATGGTGAGCGAGGCGGCCACAGCGTCAGACAAATACTCGACATCCGTAAAGCTGGAGGCGCTGGCGAATGGCAATTTCGTTCTTACTTCGGCTCGATGATTTCGACTCGCTCGATGCGGTCGTCGCGGGCTATGCGATTAACAACATCCATTCCTTCGACTACCTGCCCGAATACTGTGTAACCACCGTCGAGATGCGGCTGCGGCGAATGAGTAATAAAGAACTGGCTGCCGCCCGTGTCTTTGCCCGACAATGCCATGCCTACGGTGCCGGTTTCATAACGCCGGAGATTTATTTCGTCGCGAATCTGATAGCCCGGCCCGCCGTTTTGATCGCCGCGCGGGTCGCCTGCTTGAATAACGAAGTTCGGCACTACTCGCATGAATGTCAGGCCGTTGTAGAAACCGTTTCGAGCCAACTGCATGAAATTATCAACGGTCATGGGCGCAGCTTCGGCCAGCAGTTCTATGCGAATCAAGCCCTTCTTTGTATGGATGACGGCGACGGGATTTTTTTTCGTTTCCATCAACTGCGCCATGCGTTGCCAGTAAGCGCGGTCGTGCCCAGTCTTGGCTTTGCCTATGGAAAGCTTCAGCGGCCCGGCTTCGACATTGGATTGTCTGAGAAGCTCAGAAGCCCTGAGCCGCACAACGTAATCCTGATCGGCAGTTTCATCTGCAAGCGCCATCACGCTCAACGGGCGCTTGAGCTTGTCCGCTGCTTCCAGTATCGCAATGCGCGCATCATTCATATTGTCGGCGCGCGCAGCTTTGTATGCTTCTTCGAGCGCGTTGGCGACCGGGTTGGATGAATCACCCAGTTCGCCTAACAACGATGCAGCGGTTGCGCGCACTATCACGTCTCCGGCTTTGAGCTGTTCAAGCAGCAGGTCGCGCAATCCCTCGACCTTTGATTGAGACATCGCGTTCAAAATATCCGACACGGCGCGCACATCGGGTTTGCCATAGGTCTTGCCCTGAATGAAATCGAGCAGCAGCGCTTTGGCTTTTTCCGTCCCCAGTTGGCCTAGCCCTTGCGCGTAGTTTGCCATCGCTCTCCAATCACCGCTCGGCAGCTTCGGGGATTCGGTCGCGTCAAAGAACGCGGCTTCTCCGAACTTTGCTATGGCGATTTCAGTTTCGGGATTCGCGCCGAGCTTGCCGTCCGCCAATCGAAACGCTTTGAGGAATGCAAGCCCGCGCTGGTCTTTGATGTTTCCAAGCGCGGTCGCAATGAGCAGCAGCAAATTCTGTTCGGTTGGCGTTCCCGATTTGTCTCGATCAAATGAGCGATAAGCAGCCATCTGCGTGTTGCCCATCGGAAGCAGCGCATCAACTGCGCGCGCATCGCCAATCGCGCCGAGCGCGACTATTACATTAGCCACTACACGCGCGTCCGAATCGGCAAGCATCTTTATCAATCGCTCGACGGCGTCTTTGGCCTTTGCGATTCCGAGCGCGCGAGCGGCGTGCGCGCGAACGAGCGGGTTCTTGTCTTCAAGCAAGGGAAGCAACGCGGGCACAGCCTGAGCTATGCCTTCGCGAATTCGCGCAAGCGCGTTCGCGGCTTGCCATCTGATGTCCGGGTCAGTAGACCGAAGTTGTGCGGTTATAGCTTCGACCGTCGAAGGCTGGCGTATTCTGAGCAGTGCCGTGAGTGTGAGCGAAGTGAGCATCTTTACGTCTTCTGTCGGCAGCGGCTCGGCGGCAGCAGGAAGCAATTTCACGAGCGCGTCTGTTATGCCACGGATGCCGTAGTTGCTGAGCGAGGCGGCTGACAATTTGTTTGAAACGATCTTGCCCAGCGCTTCGGCGCATCGAGCGCGAACGATGACGGAACTCTCAGTTGTCGGGTCGAGATGTTGCAGCAAGTAGCTCGCAGCATGATGGCTTTCGATTTCGCCGAGCGCAAAGGCCGCGAGCGAGCGAAATTCAACATCGCGATTTTCGGGATTCTTATCGCCGTTTAACACGTCAACCAGAAAACCGAGCGCGCTGGGATAACCTATGCGCGCGAGCGCAAGGATGGCGCGGCGGCGCACTCCGCCGTGCGGCGGCTGTAGCATTTCAACCAGCTCATTGTTGGCAGTGCGCTCGTCTTCGTACTGAATAATCTTCGGATACAGGACGCGCTGCGTCCGGTCGCGTTTGAGCGTCGGTTTGCGAGACTGAGGAGTCACCGGCAAAGCTTGCGCGGCCACGAGCGCAGGCAATACAAAAACAACGATAGCCGCTTTCAATGTGTTGATTTTCATTAACAACATTATAAGCAATGACAAGTGATGCGTGACAAGTGGCGAATGATGAATGCCGATTTCAAATCTCAAAGTAATCTCTCACCTGTAGCCCCGTAGGGGCGACCTGTC
>DATEKX010000294.1:0-16135 GCA_035277165.1 Blastocatellia bacterium
TTATTTTGCATTGCGTTGCTATAGACAGGTCGTCCCTGACGGGACTTCTAAAAAAGGAGAAAATTGATGCAGCGGTTCAAACGATTTTCAGCATTACTCGGATGCTTGATGTTACTGGCTTCAGTCGCCCTGCCTGCGGGAGGAAAAGACCCTGCCAAAAAAGGCGAGTGGCGTTTTTATGGCGGCGATCAGGGCAGCACAAAGTATTCGCCTCTGGATCAGATCAATCGCAACAACGCGAAGGATTTGAAAGTCGCGTGGACTTGGGATTCACCCGATCTCAAAATCATGGAACAGAACCAGAAGCTTTATACGCTCGGTTACGAAGCCACGCCGCTGATGATCAATGGAGTTTTATACATCAGTACGTCGTTGAGTCAGGTGGCTGCGATCAATGCAGCGACAGGCGAAACGATCTGGGTCTATGACCCCAAGAGCTATGAAACGGGGCATCCGACTAACCTCGGCTTTTTGCATCGGGGCGTAGCCTATTGGACTGACGGCAAAGCGGAACGATTATTCATCGGAACCAGTGATGCTTATCTGATAGCGATTGACGCAAAGACTGGCAAGGCGGTTTCTGATTTCGGCGAAGGCGGAAAGGTGAACCTGGCGAAAGCCATACCGCTCGCCATCAACGCGCGCAATTATGCCGTCACGTCTCCTCCCGTCGTGTGCCGCGATGTTGTGATCGTAGGCGCTTCGATCAACGACGGCCCGATAAATAAAGAAGCGCCGCGCGGCGACATTCAAGCCTTCGACGTTAGAACCGGCAAACCTGCATGGATATTTCACACGGTTCCTCAAGCGGGCGAATTCGGCAACGAGACATGGGAAAACGACTCGTGGAAATACACGGGCAACACCAACGTCTGGACGATGATGAGCGTTGATGATGAACTGGGTTATGTCTATCTGCCGACGGGCACGCCGACAAATGACTGGTATGGCGGTCACCGGCTGGGCAACAACCTTTTCGCAGAAAGTTTGATATGCGTCGAAGCCAAAACGGGCAAGCGCGTATGGCATTATCAAACAGTACATCACGGGCTTTGGGATTATGACCTGCCAGCCGCGCCCGTGCTCTGCAACATCAAGGTGAATGGCAAGCAGATCAAAGCGGTCGCTCAGATCAGCAAAACAGGATTCTGTTTTGTCTTTGATCGCGTGACGGGCAAACCCGTCTGGCCGATTGAAGAGCGCCCTGTGCCTCAATCCGTGATACCGGGAGAGCGGAGTTCTCCGACACAGCCTATTCCAACAAAGCCCGCGCCTTATGAATTGCAGGGAGCGACCGAAGACAATCTGATTGATTTCACACCCGAACTGAAACAGGAGGCGATCAAAATACTCAACCAGTTCGAGCACGGCCCGCTTTTCACTCCGCCTTCTGAGAAAGGGACAATCAATCTTCCGGGTTGGGGCGGCGGAGCCAACTGGTGGGGCGCGGCTTTCGACCCTGAAACAGGGATGCTCTATATTCCTTCGGGCACAGGCCCTATCGTTGTCAAATTGAGCAAACCTAACCCGGCTTACTCAAACTTTCAGTACGCTCGCTCGCCGGGCGGCAACCCTATGGGGCCGAAAGGTCTGCCGCTGTTCAAACCGCCTTATGGAAGAATCACCGCGATAAACTTAAACACAGGTGAACACGCGTGGCAGGTCGCGCACGGCGATGGCCCGCGTCAAAAAGTGAATGAACTGCTCGGCAACGGCAAAGACGTTGGCCCATTGGGCGCAGGAGGCGGAGGCCCCTTGCTTACCAAGACGCTGTTGTTTATCGGGCAAGGGTACGGAGGTCGTGGTGGCAGCAGCGGAGGCGGCGGAAATTTTTTCCGCGCCTTCGATAAAGCTACGGGCAAAGTGATCGCTGAAATAAAACTCAGTGGCTTTCCTCACGGCACGCCGATGACTTATATGGCCGGTGGCAAACAATACATTGTGGTGGCAACTTATGAAGGTCGCTTAGTCGCGCTTTCTTTACCTTGAATGAGGAAAGGAGAAACGAGATGAGACTACGAAACACTCTGGCAATCGCTATGTGCGTGATGATGACGGCAGGCGTTGTCACGGCCTTTGATAAAACTAAAGCAAACGAAAAAGCTAAAGCCAATGGTGAAACGAAAGAAGGCGACATGACGGCTTCTGACGGAGTGAAGATTCACTACTACATAAAAGGTAAGGGCACGGCGGTCATTCTGATTCACGGTTACACAGGCAGCGCAGCGGGCAATTGGATAGCGAACGGTAACTTCGATGCGCTGGCAAAAAATCATATGGTTGTGGCGCTCGATTGCAGAAATCATGGCAAGAGCGACAAGCCGCAAATCAACGGGCCGGGCAAAGCAGAGGATGTGGTCGAGTTGATGGATCATCTCAAGATCAAGAAGGCGCATTTTCACGGTTACTCAATGGGCGGCGGAATCGTTGGACGACTTTTGGCGATGATTCCTGATCGAATGATAACGGCTTCCTTCGGCGGCTCAGGCATTCCCGAAGTTGACCCCGCGTGGAGAGAGAAAGTGCCGCCCGATAAACAGGGGCGCGACCCGCAAGAAGATGAGGTGAGCAAGCGGCTGCGAATAAAGCATGCGATGGATAACGGGATGACCAAAGAAGAAGCCGAGAAGATGGCCGAAACACCCGCGACGCGGCCCACGGCTCCGGCTGCTGGCGCGGCTGCGCCACGACCTGCTGCCCCGCAGCTTGATCTGACGAAGCTGAATATTCCGATGCTTGCGATCAATGGCGAGTTCGACAGGCCGAACGCAAAGACGACTCGCATGCAGCGCGAGGTAAAGAATTTTACAAACGTCGTGTTGCCCGGAAAGTCACATCTGACGGCCATAGCGTCAGGCTATATGCCGAAGGAATATACAGAGAGCCTCGTCAAATTCATCAACGCCAACGATCCGAAGAAGTGAAACGTCATTCGACGATGGCCAGCACCTGATTGGCAGTAACCGTAGCGCCTTCTTTGGCGCGAATCTCGATAACGCGCCCGGCCTTTGGCGATTTGATTTCGTTTTGCATCTTCATGGCTTCGACCACGACGACGCCTTGCCCGGCAGCCACTTCGTCGCCGGGTTCAAGGAGCACGCGCACGACCTTGCCCGGCATCGGAGCGGTTAGCTGTTGACGGCCTTCGCTGCTGTGATCTGCCGTCGCGCGCCTGTGCTTTCGATCAATTATGTTGACTGTGAATGTTCGATCACGCAGTTGTACGCGTAATGCGCTCGCCCCTTCATTCCACACACGCGTTTCATAGATTTGATCCCGGTCGAATATCAGATACACGCTTTCTTCGGGACGCGCTATCTCCAGATCGTAATCCCGCTCGCCTATTTTTGCCGAGATGCGCCCGTCGCGCTCGTCAAGCTCGACGCTCACCTGTCGGCCATCTATTTCAGCTTCATATTTCATCTTCGCCCGGCCAGTCGCCCGTATAATTTCCAGCGGTTTTCGGATTCGCGCGCAGGCTCGGTTTCAGGCCGCGTTCGATGCGCGCGAGCCTGCAGGATCGCTGCGATGGCTGCAAGGTCTCGAAGCCTTTCTTCCGGCTCAGTAGTCGAATGACTGGCATTCATTCCATCTTTTAAGAAGCGATCAATAAATCCCGTGTCGAACTGGCCGCGCCGGAACTCTTCGTTGCGAACAACGGCTCGAAAGAAAGCGAGCGATGTGCGAATGCCTTCTATCGCGTATTCGTCCAGCGCGCGAGCGAGACGATTGATCGCGGCTTCGCGAGTCTCGGCCCACACGCAGAGTTTCGCAAGCAGCGGGTCATAGTAAACAGGAACTTCCCATCCTTCGTAGATGCCACTGTCATCGCGCACGCCCGGCCCCGAAGGAACTCTAAGCCCCGTGATGCGGCCAGGGCTCGGAAGGAAATTATTTTCAGGGTCTTCCGCATAGATTCGGCATTCGATGGCCGCGCCGCGCATCAAAATATCGTCTTGCGAAAACGACAGCGGTTGGCCCGCCGCAACTCTTATCTGCTCGTGAACCAGATCGCGGCCCGTGACCATCTCAGTCACAGGATGCTCGACCTGAAGCCGCGTGTTCATTTCAAGGAAGTAAAAATTTCGATCTCGATCAACTAGAAACTCGATAGTGCCCGCGTTGAAATAACCGGCGCTGCGGGCGATGCTGACAGCGGCTTCGCCCATACGACGGCGCAAATCTTCATCGGCGACGGGCGAGGGACATTCTTCAACGACCTTTTGATGGCGACGTTGAAGCGAACACTCGCGTTCGCCCAGATAAACCATCTTGCCGTGACGGTCGCCTATCAACTGAATCTCGATATGGCGCGGTTGCTCGATGTATTTCTCGATGTAGATGGATGAATCTTTGAAGCTCGATTCGGCTTCTGCCGCCGCGAGCGAGAAGGCGCTCGAAATTTCTTCGCGCGAACGGACGAGCCGCATGCCTTTTCCGCCACCGCCCGCTGCTGCTTTGAGCATAATGGGATAGCCTGTTTGATCCGCTACGTCTTCGGCTTCTTCGATTGATTTGAGATGCGAAGTTGTTCCGGGCACTACGGGCGCGCCCGCCGACTGCGCTACGATGCGCGCGCTGGTCTTCGATCCCATCAATTTCATCGCCGCAGCGGGCGGGCCGATCAAGGTGAGCCCCGCTTGCTCGACCGCCAGCGCGAATTCGGCATTCTCTGACAGAAAGCCATAGCCGGGATGAATCGCTTCTGCGCCCGCGCGCTTTGCCGCATCAATAATTTTTTCTATCGAGAGATAACTCTCGCTTGAAGGCGCAGGGCCAATATGGATGGCTTCATCACTGCTGCGAACGTGGAGCGCGGCGCGGTCTGCATCAGAGTAGACGGCTACAGGAGATATGCTCATCTCGCGGCACGCGCGAGCTATGCGCACGGCTATCTCTCCGCGATTGGCTATCAGCAGCTTTTTGAACATAAGAGAAAAGGTAAGAGGAAAAGGGAAAGGGGAAAAAGTGAAAAGGGAAAGAGAGAGCGGAATTTTGCTGCCTCGCCTTGCCTTTTCCCTTTTCCTTTTTCCCCTTACTTTCTATCGGTCGGATGAGTTACGTATCGCCGGTTGATTTTTGATTTCAGCGTTAGTAAAGAATATGCCGTCGCGCATGATTATGTCGTCGTCGGTTCCCTCTTTACCATCCGGCCCCGCCGACCGCAATTCGAAATTGTTGAAAGGAATTCCGGTTCTGGCGAGCCAGTCGCCCGCTATAGCTTCGGTGAAGCTCTGATATCTAATGCTCTTTTTCCAGTAGTCCATCGGAAGCGATTCTGTCACGGCTTTCATGATCTCTTGAGAGTTTCGCGGATAAGAGCCATAAGTTCGCTTGTATTCTTCAAGCAGACCGGCCAGGTGATACATGGCTGCTTGAGTCGCAGCTACGCGGCGCTCTTTTCGGTTCTCAAGAAATTGCGGAATGTTTTTTGCGACATACACCACAGAGAAGACTCCGGCGGCTATTGCCAAAATCAGCGTGGCCGTCGCCACCTTGTAGCCGCCGTACAATTCAGAATCGCGCCGAGCAAGCCGCATCGCGCGCGCCGCGCGCCAGATGGGAATTATCAGTATGATCCCGAGCCACTTCGTAATGATCAGCGGCACGCTTACGGCAATTGCCAGCATTAAGACCGCAGTCATCACAGGCCCGAAACGTTTGACCTTGATCGGCGTGTCATCGAGCGGTTCGCCAACGAATCGCGCGCCACACCGGCATTCGGGCGCGCCAAGCACAATCTCTTGGCCGCAGCACGGACAAAGCATTGCCCGCTTGGCCCCGACCCGGTTTTGAATTCCGAGATTTGAACTCACTTTGCTCTCCTCAGCCAGAACCCAAACCTCAGTTCTGAATGTAATAATCGGCCTGCACCAGACTATCTTCTTCGCGCTTCACGCGCGCAGCTTCGACCGCAGCGCGATCAGGCTCTCTCAACTCGCGCCACGTGTGATAAATTCTGTGCACTACAGTCCAGTGCGATAATATTGCAAGCACCCATAAAACCTGCGGCATCTTGTGCAGGAACATATTCGGCGGGCCTATTTCTGTAAGCGCCCCGATGATGAGCAACACCACGCGCTCAGGTCTTTCAAGGAACCCTACCTTACAAGCTATATCGAGCGACTCGGCGCGCGCGCGCGAGTAGCTGATCATCACAGACCCGACCAGCGCCAGTCCTGTCAGCGCGACCAGCAGCGTCGAATGATGCTCGGTCGGTCGGGCGTAATAGATCATGATGCCGACGAAAACTATGACATCAGAGTAGCGATCAATGACCGAATCGAAGAACGCGCCGAACCGCGTTTCGCGCCCGCGAAGTCGCGCCACCTGGCCGTCAAACATGTCAAAGATGTTGGCGAGGATCATCAATAATCCCGCCCTGAAAAACATTCCGTACCCGTATAGCACGCCGCAGCCGATGTTCATCAACAACCCCATGAACGTCAGCACGTTCGGATTGATTCGACTGCGAGCAAGCCCGCGCACCACCGCGCTAATAATTCTTGTAGCACCTGCTCCGATGGCTTCACTGATCATTTGCGGGCCTCCCAAATCCGGCCAATCGACGCGCGAACGAAGCGCTAATATCTCAAACGCTTACGCCAATTGTCAAGGACTCGCTTTCCTTGATCGAGCGCCAGCTTTTGATGCATCCACCGCCTGTAACGATGTATTCAGGCCGCGAGCCTGTCGCTTAATTCTCTGAGTCGTGAATCGTAGTGAGTTTAACTATCTCGAACCGGCGTTTGCCGGAAGGCGTGGTGATTTCGACTTCGTCGCCTTCCATGCGTCCCATAAGCCCGCGTCCGATGGGTGAAGTAGTGGAAATCTTGTTCTTGGCAATGTCGGAATCTTCGGCCATCACCAGCTTGTAGGTCACTTCGTCGCTGCTATCCAGATCGTAAAGCACGACGGTCGAACCATACGCTATGCGATCCGTCGGCAGCCGCGACGTATCAATCATCGAAAGGTCGGCCATTCGCTTGCGCAGGTTTGCTATGCGAGCCCGCACATAATCTTGGCGATTGCGGGCTGCTTCGTACTCGGCATTCTCCGATAGGTCGCCCATTGCGACTGCCTTCTTGAGTTCCTGCGGAATCTCTGTTCTCAACTCCGCCTCAAGCTGGCGCAGTTCGTCTTGAATTTTCTGTTTGACTTCTTCTGACATAAATTAATAATTTGGTGCGAGACTTAAACTCCCCTTCGCGAAATTGAATTATTATATTGCTCCTCAGGCCAACAGCGAATTTGATCCGAAACCTTGATGTCTCACAAGCGATTTTGCCCTTTGTGCTCTTGATCGGTCCGGCATTCCTCGATAAGTGTATATCGCCTGAGGCTAACCTAACAAGCCTTGTTTCAAACAAGTCAATTGACGCTCAAGAGGTTACAGATTAGAATCTCGTCAGGCTTTTAGCACTATCTGAATTTCGGACAGGAGTTCGCCCCCGATCATGCAACCAAATGCAAACAGCATGGGAAAACAGAATTAAGGTAATCTTTGATGAAGTCGCGCGCGGCTCGAACCTCTATCACGCGCTCGAATTGATCGCAGACCAAATAATTGCAGAAACAGCGGCGCTCACTTGTAAGATATGGGTCGTCAAGCGCGGCGATATTTGCGAGCGCTGCCCGCTGGCTGAAAACTGCACCAACCGGCAGATGTGCATGCATCTGGCTGTCGCAAGCGGAGCCGATCTCGAAAGAGAGTATCCGCGCATTCCGCTCGCCGCGCTAAACGCGGCGATGATAGCGCGCGGCGGAGTCGCAGACTTCAACGATCCGCGCAACACGGGCGAAAAGCTCTTCGGGCTTCAGCACAACGCAAGCCAGGACATGCGCGACACCTATGCGCTCTTTCCGCTCAAAGGCGCATCGGGCACTGTCGGGTTGATCGGCGTTTTCAACAATCGCCCGCTGCGCGACGACGAGTTGTACAAGCTGGAAGAGATCGCGCCCGCAGCCGTCGCATCCATCCGCGTAGCCGAGATGCAAGCGCGTTGCGACGCGCTCGCGCGGAAACTCGAAAAAGAGACAGCCGCCACTTCAAACATTCAACAGGCAGCCGTCGCGCGCGAAACCGAACTCGAAGACGCCGTCGCTCAACTGACTCATCTGGTCGCGCAACTGCAGGTCGAACGCGAATCAATCTTCAGAACGAACGATGACCTCAACCGCAGAGCCACAGAGGCGGAAGAAAATAATCGCCAGCTTCGCGAACGCGCAGAACTGCTCGAAGAAGCCCGCCAGCACAACGGCCACGCGACTTCCGAGACGGCTTTGCAAATCGAAGCCAAACGCCGCCGAGTTGAAGAAGAGAACATGCAGCTCAATGGTCGCGTCGCCATTCTGGAAGCGGGCATCAGTGATCTGAACAAGGTGCGTGAATCTTTGATGCACCAGCTAAATGAACGCAACTCGGAAATCGAGCGGCTCAGAACCGAAGCTGTATCAAAGCAACCTGAGCTTGAATCTCTGCGCGAAGCTACGGCGAAACTGGAAGCTCGCGCCATAGCGCTCGAAGAAGAAAGCTCAAAACTATTTGAGCACAACGTAACGCTTGAAGCCGACCGCGCGAAGCTGAGCGAAGAGAAAGAATATATCGTTGACAGCGTGGTCGAGCTTGAACGGTCTTTGGGCGTCGCCGAAGACGAGCGAACCCGCCAGGAGCTAGCCCGCGTCGGCCTCGAAGAAAAGATGGAGCAGTTGGCAGACGAGATGGAACGGCTGCGCGTCGAAAACAGTCGCACCATCGGCGAAAACGAGCAGCTTGTCGTTGAAGTCGAACGACTGCGCGTTGAAGTGGAAGTGTTGCAGAGCGGCGGCCTCTCGCTCAGCGAAGATAACGACCGACTGGTGGAGTTGAACTCTGAGCTTTCCGGCACACAGGCAGAGGCAGAGGCTCGCGCTTCAGAGCTTGAGGCCGTCGCCGAAGCTCTAAAAGAGCAACTCGACACCGCGCAAACACGCATAGCCGAGCTTGAACAAGACAACAGAGACCTTTCTCAAGCCTGCGCCGACATCGGCGCGCGCGTAGTCGAGCTTCAGCAAAAGAATGTATCGCTTAATGAATTGCAGGAACAGCTACAGTCGCGCGCAGATGAAATCGAAACTCAGTCCGAACGCCTCGGTCGCGCAACCGAGCTTGAGCAGGAAAATGCCGCGCTGGGACAAGCCAATGCTCAGCTTGAAGACGCGGTCGCAAGATTTGAAGCGCTGACGGCGCGGCTCGAAGACAGCGCGCTCAAACTGCGCGCCCGCGCTGAGGCGAGCGAACGCGCCCGCGCAGAACTCGAACAGCGCAATCGCGTGCTCGCGGAACAAAATCGCAGGCTCAGAGTCGAAGGCCAGACGCAATCGCGATTTCTCGCCAATATGTCGCACGAGCTTCGCACGCCTATGAATGCGATCATAGGATTTACGTCTCTGCTTCTGGACGACCGCTCGCTGGAAATGAAAGACCGCCATCGCAGCAGCCTTGAGCGCGTGTCGCGCAACGCGCACGATTTGCTTGAACTAATCAACAACGTGCTCGACCTGTCGAAGATTGAAGCGGGTCGCATGGATGTTTACTCGGAACCTGCGGATGTGCATGACCTGATAGAACGGGCGATTACAGTCGTCGAGCCGCTGAAAGAGGATCGTCCCATCAAACTCGGCATGGAATTGGAAGACAATCTGCCGACGCTCAAGACTGATCGAATGAAGCTTCAACAGATCTTGATCAACCTGCTCTCGAACGCCATCAAATTTACTAAGGAAGGCGAAGTGAAAGTTCGAGCCGCGCGCGCTTCGGACCGAATCCTGATCAGCGTCAGCGACACAGGCCCAGGCATTTCAGAAACGGATTTGCCGAAAATATTTGAAGAGTTCCGGCAGGTCGGAAGCTCGGCGCGCGCATCGAGATCGGGCACGGGGCTTGGCCTTACTATCACGCGGCGACTGGTTGAACTGCTCGGCGGCGAAATAAGCGTGACGAGCAGTCTGGGCAGCGGCTCGACTTTTATAGTAACGCTGCCTGTTGAAATAGAAGGCCGCGCCGCCTCGACGGCAGACACAGAAGCGCCGCTTACAGACCCCGACCGTACTGCGCTCGTGATTGACAGCGATCCGGCTTCGCTCTATTTGACGAAGAAATACCTGACCGAAGCAGGGTACTCGGTCGCCGCAACAGACGATGCGGGGCGGGGGCTTGAGATCGTAAGACTCGCGCAGCCCGCCGTCGTCACAGTGGATTTGGATTTGCTCGAAGGCGGTCTTGGCCTGGTCGAACGGATTGCGAGAGCCGGAAATAAAAACGCAGATCAAAAGCGTTCGATCATCGCCCTCTCTTCCGATGCAGCCGTCGAGCGAAGCGCGATTGATGCGGGCGCGAGCATCTTTATCAGAAAGCCCGTCGAGCGGCAGCAGTTGTTTTCAGTGTTAGAGCGAACGGGCACCAGCACGCCGCCGGGCCGCGTACTTGTTGTTGACGACGACGAAGATGCGCTCGATCTGGTTGTGGCGATGATTGAAGATAGCGGCTACGAAATTCAGACTGCGCGCAACGGGCGCGAAGCTCTGGATGAAATTGCGCGCGCGCTGCCAAACGCGATCATACTCGATTTAATGTTGCCAGAGATGGACGGCTTCGAGGTCGTGCATCGCCTGAGCCTGAACGCGGAATGGCGGGCGGTTCCCATCATCTTAATCACAGCTCGCGACCTCTCACACGAAGAGCGGCGCGCTCTCGACAACGGCACTATCAGAATAATTCAGAAGGGCAGTTTCACCCGCGACGAATTGCTTGCCGAAATCAGCCTCGTGACGGACACATCATCTAAAGACGCGCCTGCGTCTGAGTAACGCATACGGTTGTGGCACTTGTGAGAGTGCCACAACCGTATCACCCGCCTTTCATTGCCTCGATTAGACTGCGGCTCAAAGGAGATCCGTCATGAAGATCAGAGCAACACGGCTGTCTCTTGCTTTAATGCTGGCCTTGACCGTATCGCCGATTGTGTCGGCGCAGGATAGCCTACAGGATTGGGGCGTCGTTCAAGCCTTAACGGCTGGAACCGAGCTGATCATTGAAACCAAAACACCAGAGACCATCAAAGGAAAACTGAGCAACGTAACAGACACGACTTTGAATTTGTCTCGCGACGGTAAAAGCGTTGCGCTTGATCAGCAACAGATTCATAGAGTCTATCTTGTAGACAAACGCTCTCGGAAAAGGTCTGCTTTGCGCGGGGCCGCAAAAGGAGCTTTGATCGGGGCTCGCACGGCCAGCGAAGGGAAATATGTATACTGGACTTCTCCCAAAAGCCTTTTGTTTGGCGGGGCTGTTGTCGGGGCTGTGATAGAGAGCAGAAATCGCAAAGGGCAACTAATCTACGAATCGAAATAACCTTTGACGAAGCTTACAGGATTGAATATGCTACGCGCGGCTGGCAACTATCAGGCTGGACGGCTGCGTTATGCAACCTCACTCGAAAGAAGTCACACAACTTCTGCTGGATTGGAACAACGGCGATTCGGCGGCTGTTGATAAGTTGATGCCCATCATCTATGCGGAGCTTCGCCAGCTTGCCGCACGCTATCTGAAACGAGAGCGCAGCGATCACACCCTTCAACCGACAGCGCTCGTGCACGAAGCCTATCTTAAACTGATTGAGCACAACCGCGTGAACTGGCAGAACCGCGCTCATTTCTTCGGGGCTGCCGCCCGCTTGATGCGGCACATACTTGTTGATCACGCGCGCAGTCATAAGGCTGCGAAACGCGGCGGCGGGTATAAGGTTTCTTTAACCGAAGAGATCGCCGTTTCTAAACCTGCGGACTTTGACCTGCTGGCCTTAGACGACGCGCTTGAACAACTGGCGGCGCTTGACGAACAACAAAGCCGCGTTGTCGAACTTCGATACTTCGGCGGACTCTCCATCGAAGATACAGCCGAAGCGCTGATGATTTCGCCCGCCACCGTCAAACGTCTTTGGACGACTGCAAGAGCCTGGCTTCATCATCAATTAAAAACAAGCGACTGAACGCCATGACGCCTGAGAGATGGAAAAGAGTAAGAGAGATATTGGAAGCCGCGCTTGAATTCGCGCCGGACAAACGCGCTGGCTTTCTCGATGAGGCTTGCTCTGCTGATTCGTCGCTCAGAAAAGAAGTCGAAACGCTCATCTCGTCTCACGAAGAGGCGGGCGCGTTTTTGCAGGTTGCGGCGTTCAACGAGATCACGACGCTATTCAAAGATGAAGTTAATCAATCGCTCGAAGGGCGAATCGTAGGGCCTTACAAACTGATTCGCAAAATTGGGCAAGGCGGAATGGGCGCAGTTTATCTGGCCTCGCGCGCCGATGACGAATACAAAAAGCGCGTCGCCATCAAGCTGGTCAAACGCGGCATGGATTCGGAAGAGGTGCTCAATCGCTTTCGCCACGAGCGCCAGATACTTGCGAGCCTGGATCACGCGAACATTGCGCGGCTTCTCGACGGCGGCACAACCGAAGACGGCTTGCCATATTTTGTGATGGAGTACGTCGAAGGCACGCCCGTTGACAAGTACTGTGACGAGCAAAGACTTTCGATAAACGAGCGATTGAACCTGTTTCGCAAAGTCTGTTCGGCGATTTCCTACGCGCACCAGAATCTTGTAGTTCACCGCGACATCAAACCCGGCAACATACTCGTAACATCAACCGGCGAGCCTAAACTGCTCGACTTCGGCATCGCGAAGCTGTTGAATCCCGAACTCTACGCGCAAACGATTTTGACGACCGCACTGTCATCCAGATTGATGACACCGGATTATGCCAGCCCCGAACAAGTGCGCGGTCGCAAGATCACGACGGCAACTGACATCTATTCACTCGGCGTTGTGCTTTACGAACTGTTGACAGGTCATCGCCCGTACAGAATCGAGAGCTACACGCAGGAAGAGATCGAGAGAATTATCTGCCGGGAAACCATCGAGAAGCCAAGCACAGCGATCAATCGAATAGTCACAGCGCATACGGGCGCGCAACAGACAGCCATCACGCCCGAACTTGTAAGCGAGACTCGCGAGGGGCAGCCCGACAAATTAAGAAAGAGGCTCGCGGGCGATCTCGATAACATCGTCCTGATGGCGATGCGCAAAGAGCCTGAGCGCCGATACGTTTCAGCAGAGCAGTTTGCGGAAGACATCCGCCGTCATCTCGAAGGCTTGCCGGTCATCGCCAGACAAGACACATTCGCCTATCGCGCGAGCAAGTTTGTAGGACGCAATAAAATTGGCGTTGCCGTTGCCGTTGCTTTTCTTATTCTGGCGGTCACCGCAACCGCGTTGATCATCAACCAATCCATACGCGCGTCGCGCGAACGCGATAAAGCGCAACGAGTGTCGCAATTTTTAGTCGAGTTGTTCAACGTATCTGACCCCGGCGAAGCGCGCGGCAACACGGTCACTGCGCGAGAGATTTTAGACAAAGGCGCGGAGCGGATTGATCGCGAACTCGCGGATCAGCCCGAAGTGCAAGCCACTTTGATGACCACCATAGGACAGGTCTACGTGAAACTAGGTCTTTATGACGCGGCCCTGCCGCTTTATGAAAAGGCTATAGAGACGCGGCGCAAACTTTTAGGCGAACAGAGCATCGAGTATGCCGAGACTCTGAATTATCTTGCAGTTCTGTATGACGCGAAGTCCGATTACGCGAAGGCTGAAGAGGCATCGCGGCAAGTGCTTGCCATCAGGCGAAAAAAATTAGGCTATGAGCATATCCAGGTGGCTGAGTGCTTGAATAACATCGCTCACACCTTGAGTCAGAAAGGCGATTGGCAAGCGGCGGAACCCATATTTCGCGAAGCCATCGCCTTGCACCGCAAAGTAGGCGGCAACGAACACGAAGAACTTGCTACTACGATAAATAACTTCGCGCTGATGCTAGACAACACAGGCAGGTATGATGAAGCCGAACCGCTATACAAAGAGTCGCTCGCGATGCGGCGCAAAGTGTTGGGCAACGATCACCCTGATGTCGCCGCAAGCCTAAACAACCTCGCGGCAATTTATCGTCGCAAAGGCGATTTTAATTCCGCCGAAGCCATGTATAGCGAAGCCCTCGCCATCGCTCGCAAATCTTTGGGAGAAAATCATCCGACTGTTGCCACGATGATTAATAATCTGGCTATCCTGCTCGACTCGAAAGGCAACTCACAGGAAGCAGAACGGATGTACCGCGAATCCCTGGAGATACGACGAAAGAATTTCGGCGAAGAAAACCCCGACGTTGCTGCGAGTTTGAATAACATCGGGCTGCTTCTCTATAACAGGGGCGATTACGCGGAGGCGGAAAAGTTCTATCATCAAGCGCTGGCCGTCCACCGCAAACTCTTAGGCAACGAGCACCGCTTAGTTGCGATTGATTTGAACAACGTCGGGTTGTTGCTGTTGGCAAAAAAAGATTACGCCGGTGCAGTTGATACATTACGCGAATCGCTGGCCGTCTATCGCAAGGCATTCGGAGAAGATACGGTTGAAGTAGCGCGCAGTCTGGGCAATCTCTCGCTCGCGCTTTACGAGAACGGCGAGTATGAAGAAGCGGAACAAATGGTTCGCCAGTCATTAGAGATACGTCGGCGATTGTTGCCGCCGGAACACCCTGATCTGGCTTTGTCGCTGCTCAGTTTGGGGCGGATGTTGAGCGAGCACGGCAAAGCGCAATCCGCCGAACCGCTGATTCGTGAAGGTATAGAAATCAGGCGCAAGGCATTGCCCGCAGGTCACTGGCAGCTTGACGAAGCAGAAAACGTCTTGGGCGGGTGTCTTGCAGCGCTCAAACGCTTTGAAGAAGCCGAGCCGATGTTGCTTGAAAGCTATGCGGCTCTGAAATCGAAACGTCCCGCAACCGACAGGCGCGTCGAACAGGCGCGTAAACGTTTGCTGGTTTTTTATACCGCCTCGAATAAACCTGCTAAAGCCGCGCAGTACCGTTAACGCTTTGCATAACCGGGCGCGCCCCGACCACGCCTTTCGCCATCCGCCATTGTCGCTTATCAACGGGGCGCGGCGGCATTGCATCGAAGTCGGGTCGCTCCAACTTTGCGCCATCGAGAGACAGGGATACTACCCTTTACTGGAATCGTTTTACTTGTCATGGTTCTTGTCCGGGGCACGATAGTAAGCATCGTACTCCTTGTTCAAGTGGTAATGAATGATGCCTTTGATCTCGTAGGGTTCCCCGTTGTATTTTGCAGGAATCGAAATGGCCTCAGAAGGCGGGATATCTTTCGGCAATCCAGGCATGCGCCCTTCGTATATCTTTTTCGGCTCCATCCCCAGGTAGAGCAGGGCCGTTTTGATTTCGCCGAAAGGTGCCTGCCATCCCTTCAGATGCGTCTTTCCCTCCATGGGAACGCCGTTGGGAAAGTAAGTGTATACCTTGCCGGAAACGAGTTTCGTGGCGGTCAAGAGGGTGTCACCGTGGAACATCTCGTTGATGACCAGCGGCACGTTGCTGGCGTTGGCGATGTGCCATTGGCCGTTGCGCTCTAGCAGTGTGACTCCTTTGGGCAACGAGCCGACGTTTAATTTGACCGAGTAACTGTATCTTGACGGCGACGGGGCTGGCTTTTGTCTCCCTTGACCGAACACTACTGACCCCAACGCCAGCACCAAAATCCCTACCAGATTCACTAAGTTATTCATTTCCGATCTCCAAATTCAGTTCTTTCGCTACCCTAAATGGCGTCAGAATCAGAAACGCCAGCCGCCCGTTGCTTGGCGTACAACGCGATAAGTGGCCTATCTTCCCGGTGGAAGTTGTCGCCACCCATCATATCTCTCATGGAGAACAATTCATACTTTCTGTTCTTGCACCGGCCCTACATGGCACCTTGCAAGAAGTCGTGGATTTCGGACTTTCTCTGCCTCTATGCAACAAAATCTTCAGAAGCCTAACAAAAGATTATCGAATATCCCTCCTGAAATTTTTTATCCTGAGCCGATTCTTTTCTGTTTTCCGCATGGTGTATTGAAAGCAGCAAAATTCGTGTGTAGGAGGATTTATGAACATCTTGATGAAAAGAGATTTGAACATTGCGAATAGAAAAGGACGCGGCATCATGTTGAGCGACATCACCTCGCGCAAATATCTGCTCGCGC
>DATEKX010000295.1:0-4430 GCA_035277165.1 Blastocatellia bacterium
CCGATGTTATTGAGAGCGTGCTGGAATCCTTTCACGTAAAGACCGCCGCCCGCCGAACCCGCCGCGCCTAACTGATTCGCGGCCTCGAATCCAGTGTCAACCATGCCGCTCATTGTCTTTGTCCAACGGCCTGTTATGTCCGCCGTCAGTCCATCCCAACTGACCACTATATCGTCAGCCAATCTTGAATTAGCTCGCTTGATTAACTCCCATGTCTCTGTGAACTTGCCGGAAAGCGCACCGATGGCGAGAATGACGGGCGAGAATACGTCAACTAAAATAAGCGCGAGAGATTTCAAGGTGAGTCCGATACTATTAGCGAGCACGCCGATTGTATCCATTATTACGCCAGCGCCGATGGCGATTCCCTGAAACACCTGCTTGATGGTTTCGCCGGTTGATTGACTCGCCTGCCCCATCTTTTGTGAATCCAGTACCCACTCGCCCGCGAGCACGCCGATTGCCGCTGCCGCCAACCCGATTGCTATAGTCAGCGGCCCGCCTATCAAAGTAAGAAAGCCACCGATGGCAAGTGCAGCCGCGCCACCCGCTGCGAACACGCCGACAAAAGCAGCGCCAGCCGCTAACACGGCGGGATTCACTTTGCCTATTGCTTCAGCTATGCTTTTTAGCCCATCAACCGCGCTCACGAGTCCGGGCCTGAGTTTATCGAACAGCGTTATGGCTACATCAGAGAGCGCATTCTTTAGTAACTGCACTTGAGAATCAAAAGTCTTGTATCTCTCAGCCGCCTCATTTGTAAGAGCGGTATTTTCCTGCCAAGCCTTTGAGCCTAATTCAAGCGACTGACGGAACAAGTCACCCGCGCCCGATGCACGCAAGAGCGCATCACGCACGCGAATATCACTAAGCTCTAATTCTTTCAGCACTGGCGTGAGACTCAGCCCCGCCGATGACATTTTGCCCAGTCCTTCAATAAAACTGACGGCTGCGCCCGCCGCATCGGTCTGAAATGATTGCTTGAACGCAGATGCGCTTTGCCCGGCGACCTGTGCGAATATTTGCAAATCCTTGCCGCCGAGTTTCGCGGCATCGCTCATAGTGGTAAAGACTCTTGAAATAGCGGAGCCGCCCGCCTCCGCTTCGATTCCGACCGATGAGAGCGCATTAGCAAACCCTAAAATGTTCGCCTCAGTCAGTCCCGCAGCATGACCAGCGCCCGCAATCCGCAGACCCATTTCAACAATGTCTTTTTCAGTGGATGCGCCCGCGTTGCCGAGCGCCACGACTGTAGCGCCTAACCGATCAAAGGACTCTTGCGGCATCTGCGTAATGTTCGCTAAACGGGCGAGAGCAGTTGCGGCTTGATCTGATGTCAGGTTCGTGGTGACACCTAAATCAGCCATAACTCTTGTGAAGCCCAAAATATTTTCTTTCTTTACGCCTAACTGACCCGCAGACTCTCCGATCTTCGCAAGCTCGTCTGCCGTGATAGGGATTTCCTTCGCCATATCACGGAATGATTGACGCATCACCGCAAGCTCTGGCGTGGTCGCGCTGACGGTTTTTATCACCCCCGCGAAAGCTGTCTCGAAACTACTGCCGACCGTCAAAACCTCTTTTGCCACGAGCGCCGCAGGTAAGCCGATGCCTGCCGTAATCATCGCGCCCGCCCGCGTGAGCGAGCTTGTTATCTTGCTCATGTAAGAATCAAAGCCGCTTGTGGGTATGCCCCTGCCGAAATCAGCCATGCGCCTTTCAGCCGCGCTCATCTGCCGGTAAAAGTCAGCGTCATTAATTCTCAGCGTAGTTTCGAGGCGATCTATTTCCATCACTTCACCCCAAGTCTGCGAAACCTGTCCGCACGATCCTGCTTTCCTAACTCCGTCGCTTGAGTGAGAGGCGCGCGGGCAGGGCGATGGCGCGTGCCGAACTCGATCGCGGCTGCGTATTTGTGGTTTTCATCACCGTAGCCAGCGGTCAGCGTTGACTCGTCAACCTCAATCACGCTCACGGTGTCTACTATGTGGCCGTCTTTGGGATCGCCAACGGGCATAACGTTGGTCATGTAATTCGTGATGAATTCGGCGTTTTGCCGATTGGCCTGGCGCGCGTCATTGATTCGCTGCTCTGCGAACTTAATTAGGCTACCCGGCTTCGCTCGCTTCGTTTCCCATCCGGCCATCGCGCTGACCTTTCCAGATGGGCAAAAGAAAAAGGCCCACCCGATTAAATCGGAATGGGCCTCACAGGGCCTCGCGGTTTATATGGACTTCTCAGAGTCTCAAGATATTAGAGCAGGGCAGCATCAGGGGCTTGTTGCCTCACGCTGATTATACACTTGTTTTGCTCCAGTAGTATTTGAAATATCCACCTCACGCGGTTTTTTACACCGCTCGCATAAAACCTCAATCCGCCCGCGAGCCTCAACACTCGCGCGACACAGTAAGCGACCGCACACCGGACAAACTACCCGCTTAAAATCCTTTGTACCCATCAATCAATCCACAGGCCAGATGGCCTTGATGATCCCGAAGAAACCCGACCAGGCCAGCAGCATCGTGACCGCTATCATTATCTTGTAGTAAATCGTCCCTTCTTTTGCCTTGCCCCAAAGCAAAAAGAAAACGAAGACGGCGATGGCCGCGAGTATCGCAATCGCCACGCCGCCCGGTATCGTGACTGGATTCACAAAGTAAATAATAACCATCAGTGTCCTTTCGCTTGGAAGTAATCAACAAGTACCTTGACGATAACGCCCGCCGTCACTGATGCCCGGCTCGTTCCTGCTTTGTTGAAGTATGGCTTCAGGTGAACAAGGCAATAGACTAAGACTTTCAAGCCGCGTTGTTCGATTGTCGCGCGACTGCATTCGACCGGCTGACCATTATTTGTAAGATTCCATCCTGTTAAAATTCCCGCGAGCAGGGTAGCCGCCGCGTCAAGGCGCTGCGATTCGTCGCCGTGTGCCAGTTGCAAAGTCTCGAAAGTGGCGACGGTTTGAAGATGCGACATATCATAATCAAGCTCCAGTTCGTCATCTATCACTACGCGGTTGGCCGCGCGATACTTTGCCGAGTTGCCAACGTCACAAAGCGGCTCGTCACTAATAGGTTTCTGTCTGCCTCCGATATAAGCCATGTATTTCTCCGCACACGCCATAGGCTTCACCCCGGCACTGCGTTCGCAGTGCCTATTTTGCTTCACCTCATCCATCGGTCACACCCTAAAACATCATAATCGCTATTATCGGACTCCAGCGTTATATAAAAAAAACGGGTTGGCGCTTGACCACAAGATACAGACACACGCGAGGCCGCGCGCTTCCCTTTCGGGCTACGAAAATCAGACCGAAAATCGGAGCTTGAAATAAAGCTTAACTGGCGAGTCTCTAAACCCATATCTTGTGCCTCATTCCTTGTCTTCATCCAACACCCGGAGCGCAGCAAGCACCGGCCTGAAAGACCAATACCAAGAGTTCGCATTCCAGAACTTCACGGCGCGATATAAAGCTTCCAGCTTTGCGATTCTCGCTTCGTCTGCCATCACTCAGCACCTCAATTCATCAGCACCTTACAGTCAAAACAGATACAGCCTAAAGGATGCGTAACCGTTCTATCTCCGTGAACACACCCGCAGCAATTACAACTGATCGGATGCTGAATACCGTTCACGAACCTGCGCCACACCGAAAGCACTGGCACGTCATGACCGACAGCATAAGGGTTGCCGTAATCAGCCCCGCACATTTGACAGACTACGCCTTTATCAATGTCAGCGCAGTAAACAGACTCTTTAGCTCCGCACTTCTCGCAATCAGTTTTTGTAATCCCGGTTATCATCACGCCGCCTTTCGTGACGAGCGCTTGTCTTGCCCGCGCTGCTGATATTTGATTTCGCCATCGGCTCGCTTCTCAGCCTGCCATCGGACGTGTTCGCGCGCTGCGCCCGGCTCGCGGTTTCGTTCGTCGAAGATCATAGTAACCAGACACCGCGCAATCTGCACACTTGATGCAAACGGCAAGCGTGTTGCGTTCGCCGTTCGATTGCTCACGCGCACCATAGCGCCGGGCAACGAAGCCGCAATCAGAATTTCAAAAACTTGATTCCTTGTCTCATCGGTCATCACGTCGCCGAAGCAATGCACGCTCAATTGATACCATCGCGGTTGCTTTTGCAAAGTGATGCATGGCTTGTTCGACTGCCGACATTCCACAGCCCACAATAGACTTGCCTGCTCTTGCCCCTCAGTGAGAGATAAATAATCATCCATTCGAGCGAGCGTCAAAAGCGAACTCTGCGCGCTTTTGCTTAAAGGCTTATCATCAATCACGAGCATCATTAATGCGCCTCCGAATAATCAAAATCATCCATGTCAACATCACTGCCAACGGGCGGCGCTTTCAAGGGCTTGCCCCATTCGTCTTTTGTTGGCTTATAGTCCTTCATCGCCGCAAGTAGGTTTTGAT
>DATEKX010000296.1:0-9540 GCA_035277165.1 Blastocatellia bacterium
TGAAGACTTCACGGCCAAGCTGCCAGCCAGAAAATCTGCCGCTGACTTCATTGTAGAAACGGTCAAACGCTATCCCGGCGAAGTGACTCTGCTTGCAGTAGGCCCGTTGCAAAACATCGCCGATGCGCTGCGGAAAGAGCCTGATTTAGGCAAATACGTGAAGCGCGTCGTGTTGATGAGCGGTTGCGTTTACGGCGCGTCGTTTAGCCCCGGCAAACCCGTGCGGGAGTGGAATGTCTATCAAGCTACTGCGGACGCTCAGTTGGTTTACGGGGCTGGCTTGCCGCTGACAATTGTACCGCTCGACGCTACGACGCACGTTCAGTTGAGCGATGCAGAGCGCAAGCAGGTTGCCGATTATGATTCCCCGCTCACCTATGCGCTGGAATGCCTCTATCGTTTATGGCTCAGCAACCCGACGCAGCGCATGACGCTGCACGATCAACTGGCGGTCGCCGAAACCGCTAGCTCAGGAACATTCTTCGTCAAACAGGAGACTCTGCCGCTAATCGTTGACGAAGAAGGCTACACGCGCGTTGACCAGATGCGAGGTAAGGCAGTCACGGTTTGCCTTGAACCGAAACGCGATGAGTTTATGAAATACTACCTCGGCCAATTGACAAACCAGCGGCTGGGAAAATAATTGAATCCATCCGAAATTTGCCACAAATTAATTTTATCAGCGGGAATATTTTAAGGGCTTTGTGGTATTAATATTAAGGAGGAATTTTTTATGTCCCGTTTTCTTTTCCGTCTTCTTGCAATCTTTCCCCTGATCACTTCCTTAGCCTGCAATACGGCCACTGCCTCTGTGCGTATTCCTGATCCGGCCCTTGACTCGCCGCTCGCGACGGCAAAAGGCGAGCAAACCGCTGTCATTGCCGGAGGATGCTTTTGGGGTATCGAAGCCGTGTTCGATCACGTAAAGGGAGTCAGAGGCGCTTCATCTGGATACTCCGGCGGAGCAGCAAAGACTGCTCATTATGATAAGGTCTCGGCAGGTGACACAGGGCACGCCGAAGCCGTCCAGATCACTTATGACCCGTCGCAGATTTCATATGGGCAGCTTCTTAAAATCTTTTTTTCCATTGCGCATGACCCTACGCAGCTAAACAGGCAAGGCCCGGACATTGGCACTCAATACCGCTCGGCTATCTTTTACTCTGACGACGAACAGAAGCGTATTGCAGAAAGCTACATAGATCAGCTAAACAAGGCCAAGGTCTTTGATCGGTCTATCGTAACTGAGGTCGTTGCGCTTAAAGCTTTTTATAAAGCCGAAGCTTATCATCAGGACTACGCCGTCAATCATACGGACGAGCCATACATCAAGTATCACGACCTGCCAAAGCTGGCAAATCTTCGCAAGGAATTTCCCGACCTCTACGTGTCGAAGTAGCTCATCCTGCGAGCGCCTTGTTAAGCTCGGCTACGGCGTCTGTCGCGAGTCTTCGGTCTACTGATTTGACGTATAGCGCTTCGACTATCGCGCTATAAATTCCATGCAGCGCGCGACCTGCGTTGTCCGTAGGCGCGAGCCGCACATTGAGTTGAACCCGGCTCAAATCAGCCGCTACGCCTAGCGCGCGTCCATCAAGCGGCTCAAGCTGAAAATACATCACGCCGCAAAACGAGAGTGGGCCTGTGCTCTCAACTACCGGCAGCGGCTTGCTGTCTGAAGGTTGTTGAGGCGTGGGTACGGCAGGCTGGGAAGGTACGACTCCGCCGATAAGCGCCTGCGACCTGACCGGAGCCGTGCCTATTCCGCCTTGCGTGCTCGCAAGCAACGCGCCCACGTTTTCTCTTGTGCGGGACTGGCCGCGCGAATTCGTCACCACAAGCCGACCTCGCAGTAAAAGCCTTTCCCCTGCGACCTGTGCCTTAGCCGGAGCGTATGTGAACTGATATTTTGATCCTGCGACTTCAAAACTCCCGTCGAAGCGACGCTCTTTCAACAGCGCGGCCATTGAATTAAGTTTCAATCCTTTCGCTGCGCCCTTTTGCTTCTTGTCTGCTTTGCCAGATAACATCGAGACCTCCAAAATCTGCAATCACAGGTTGCCGCGTTTGCTCTCGCCTGCCATGTACTCGCACGCTCTCATTGTGAGCGCGAGTATTGTGAGCGTCGGGTTCTGGTTCGCTTGCGACACGAACGAAGCGCCATCAACTACGAACAAATTTTTCACATCCCAACTCTGATTAAATTTGTTCAACACACTGGTCTTCGAGTCGCTGCCCATGCGCGCTGTGCCAAGCTCATGAATAATGCGACCGGGCGCGCTCATTCGGCCTCCGGTCGAGACCACTTCTGCGCCAGCCGCGCGCAACATTTCTTCGCTTGTTGCGGCGGCATCGCGCGCCATTTCTCGCTCGTTGTCGGAATACTCTATGTGAACTTTTAGCACAGGGATGCCCCACGCATCGACAACTCCGTCAGGGTCAATCTCGACGTAGTTCTCGAATCGCGGGAGCATCTCTGCCCGCACGGTCATTCCGATGGGCGAAGTGTAGTAGTGCCGCACGCGCTTCTTGAACTCCGAACCGAAGCCCGCCGTGTAGTCGGGATTTTTTGCCAGCGATGGAAACATTCGCGCGCCCGACCCGCACTCGAACCCATAGCCGCGAATGAATCGCTGTTGCTTTGTATCGCGGCTTATGTTGCGGAAGCGAGGCACGAGCAGGCCGCTGGTTTTGCCGTCTTCGTTCACCGTCGCGCGGCCCGCGAGCATGTGAAAAAATCCCGACGCTCCAATGCCTCCGAAATGATCCACAAGATAATGTCCCAACACGCCAGAAGAATTGCCCATGCCGTTTGGGTGCTGGCGCGATTTCGAGTTCAACAGTATGCGAGTTGATTCGAGCGTCGAAGCCGCGAGCACTATCACTCGACCCAGAGCTTCAAACTCTTCGCGCGTCACACGGTCAACGACCGCTACGCCTTTCGCCTTGCCCGTGTTCGTATCAACGAGGATGTGGCGCACAACGGAATTTGGCCTGAGCGTCATTCGCCCCGTAGCCTGTGCAACGGGAAGAGTCGAGCTTAAAGAGTTGAACATCGCGCCCACGTCGCAGCCGTCGCCGCAGTTGCCACAGTAATGACACTTTTGGCGACCTTTCATATGCGGCTTGGGCTTTGCCGTCAACATCGCAAGCCGCATCGGTATGGCTGCCCGTCCTGTCTTGTTTGCGCCACGCTTGAGCATCTGCTCGCCGCAATTGAGGTTCATCGGCGGCATGAAATTTCCGTCGGGCAAGTGCGGCAATCCGTCGCGGTTGCCGCTTACGCCGATGAACTCTTCAGCGCGAGTGTAGTAAGGCTCCATCTCTCTGTACGTGACGGGCCAGTCGTCGCCAAATCCGTCGTGCGAAGCCGCTTTGAAATCGAGGTCTGAAAAGCGATAAGACATCCTGCCCCAATGCAGAGTCTTGCCGCCGACTATTCGAGCGCGCACCCAGAGGAAAGGCTTGCCCGGCTCGGTCGTGTAGGGATGCTCTGTGTCTTTGACGTAGAAGTGACGGCTGAATTCGCCTGCGGTTGCCTGCATCCACTGATCGCGGTCTTTCCAGCCCGGCGGGCCGAATCCGCGATACATTGATTCATAAGGCCAGCGATGCCCGCTCAAGTCACGTTGCGGGTTGACGGGCGGGCCTGCTTCCAACACGAGCACTTGCATTCCATGCTCGGTCAACTCTTTGGCAGCCATGCCGCCCGCCCCTCCAGACCCGATGATGATTGCGTCGTAGATTTTCTGCTTTGCCACTTTCGCCCTCCCGTTCGATATAGCGCGACCGATTATATAGAAACAGTATCGCGAACGGTAGCGAACGGGTTGGTTTGACCTATGCCCCGCTCGCTCATATAATGCGACCCATCGCAACGCAATATAATCAAGATCGACTGAGAGGGAAGTCGCAATGGATTATCTCACTCGCAGAGAATTTGCTGTCGGACTGCTCGGAGCCGTAGCCGCGCTCGGCCTGCCCAAATCAGACGGCAAGGTGAAGTCTTCCGTCTTTTCCGGCATACAGGTCGGAGTGCAGAGCTATACGTTTCGCCGCTTCGACATAGACAAGATGATCGAAGCGATGCGCGCCTGCGGTTTAAGCAGCATTGAACTTTGGGACGGGCACCTTGACCCGAAAAAGGCTTCGGAAGCCGATTTCAAGGCGACGAAGAAAAAATTCGATGACGCAGGCATTCGTGTCAGCGCCTACTGCGTCAACTTTCCTGCCTCGTCAAGCGACGAGCTGCTTGATCGCGGTTACAGCGGCGCGCTTCTGTTGGGCACAAACGTCATGACGTGTTCGGTGAAAAAACCAATTGTGCCGCGACTCGACCAGTGGTGTCAGAAATATAAGATCAAGATGGGTCTTCATAATCACTGGTTCGGCGAAGCCTGGTACAAGGGCGACCGCACGCAGGAGTTCGAGACGCCGCAGGATTTTATGGACGCGCTAAAAGGCGCATCGGAATATTTGAGCATCAATCTCGACATCGGACATTTTTATGCCGCAGGCTTCGACCCTGTCTCGTTCATCCGCGAGCATCACAGTCGCATCGTGAGCCTGCATATCAAAGATAGAGACAAAGACGCGGCTCACACCGGAAAAAGGTTCGGTCAAGGGGCGACGCCGATTCAAGAGACGATGAAGCTGCTTAAAAAGATAAAGTTCAAGTACGCGGCAAACATCGAATACGAACCGGAGTCGGAGAATCCGACCGAAGCCGTGCGCGAGGCGACGGATTATCTCAAACGCGCGCTCGCATGAAATTATAAAAGTGTAAAAGGGGCATCATGGCTAAACAGGAAATGTACGACGCAATCGTCGTAGGGTCAGGCGCAACGGGCGGATATGCCGCGAAAGAGCTTGCTGAAAAAGGCATGCGCGTAATCGTGTTGGAAGCGGGGCGCAAGCTCGATCCGATGAAAGACTTCACGGAGCACAAATGGCCTTACGAAGTGAAGTATCGCGGCCAGCTTGGCAACATGGCGGTGTTCGGCAAGCGCAAGCCCGTGCAGGCGAAGTGTTACGCGTGCAACGAGTATAGTCATCAATTCTTTGTTGACGACATTGATAACCCATACACGACGGCTGACAAAAAACCTTTCGATTGGATTCGAGGCCGCCACGTCGGAGGCCGCTCGATTATGTGGGGCCGCCAGAGCTATAGACTATCGGATTACGAGTTGAAAGCCGCAACCCACGATGGGTACGGCGATGACTGGCCTATCGGATATGCCGAACTTGCGCCCTATTACGACCGCGTCGAACAGTTCATCGGCGTGAGCGGGAATTATGAAAATTATCCAACTCTGCCGGACGGAAAGTTTCTGCCCGGAATGAAATTCACCTGCGGCGAATGGCTGTTGAAAGGGGCAATTGAAAAGAGATGGAAAGACCGTCGCCTCACGATAGGCCGCGCGGCAATACTTACGCAGAAACACAACGGGCGCGCGGCGTGTCACTATTGCGGCCACTGTGATCGAGGCTGCACGACAGGTTCATACTTCAGCAGCCCCAGTTCGACGCTTCCAGCGGCGGCGAAGACCGGGAGGATGACGCTCAGGCCCAACGCCGTAGCAAGCCACATCATCATGGACACCAAAACGGGCAAAGCCAGAGGCGTCGGCTTCATAGATCAGAACACAAAGAAGGCTTATGAAGTCTTCGCCAAGGTCGTTGTGCTGTGCGCTTCGACTCTTGAATCAACGCGCTTGCTTATGAACAGCGCGACTCGCCAGCACGGAGAGAGCCTGGGCAATTCGTCGGGCGTGCTCGGCCATTATTTGATGGATCACATGTTTCAAATTTCTGTCGGCGGGTTTGTGCCGCAGGTTGCGAACTATCCTTACAACTACGAAGACGGGCGGGCCAACGGCATCTACATTCCGAAGTTCCGCAACGTCACAGAACGCGAGCAGAAATTCATTCGCGGTTACGGCATTCAAGGGGGCGTGTCGCGCGGGATGCTGCCTACGACCATGCGATCAATTCCCGGCTTTGGCTCGGACTTCAAAAAGCTGGTGCGCGAGGCGAAGTCTCCCGCGACGTTCTGGATTGGCGCGTGGGGCGAGATGCTTCCGCGAAAAGAGAATCGCGTGACGATCAACAAAGATGTGAAAGACGCATGGGGCATCCCCGTGCTTCACGTCGAATGCGAGCACGGCGACAACGAGAAGGCCATGGCGGTTGACGCTTTAGAGCAATTGCAGGAGATGGCGCGCGAAGCCAAATTCGAGATTGGATTCAGCAGCCCGTATCGCGCAACGCCCGGTCTGTGCATTCACGAAGTCGGCACGGCGCGCATGGGCAACGATCCAAAGACGAGCGTGTTGAACAAATTTAATCAGAGCTGGGATGTGAAGAATCTGTTTGTGACCGACGGCGCGGCTTTCGTTTCTCAAGGATGTCAGAACCCCACGCTCACGATGATGGCAATCACCGTCCGCGCGTGCGATTACATCGTTGACCAGCATAAGAAAGGGAATTTGTAATCAAGGTAAAACATAATGATGCGTGAAATGATGAAACTGATCGTGGCTGCTTTGCTTGCTCTCATCCTTGTTGCGCCGTGCGCGATTGCGGGCGCAACTAAGAAGAAAGAGAAAAAGGGCAAATGGGTTGAACTGTTCAACGGCAAAGACGCGAGCGGGTGGCGGCACATCGGGCCGGGCGAGTTTGTTGTCGAAGACGGCGCGCTTGTAAGCAAGGGCGGCATGGGGATGCTCTACTACGAAGAGAAAAAGTTCAAGGATTTCACGCTCGAAATCGAGTGGAAGGTCAATCATAAATGTAATAACTCGGGTATCTTTGTTCGCTTCCCCGAAAAGAGCGATGACCCGATGTACTCGGTAAACAACGGCTACGAAATTCAGATATGCGATTGCGACAAACAGGGGTTGATGTACGAGACGGGCGCAATCTACAGCTTTCACCCGGCGACGAAGATAGCTTCAAAGAATGCTGGCGAGTGGAATCTGTACCAGATAACAGTCGTAGGCCAGCACTACATTGTTCGGTTGAACGGCGAGAAGGTCAACGAATTCGATGGCGAACGCGGGCTTTCGGGCTATATCGGTTTGCAGAAT
Organism: Blastocatellia bacterium; assembly: GCA_035277165.1. Lineage (GTDB taxonomy): Bacteria > Acidobacteriota > Blastocatellia > UBA7656 > UBA7656 > DATEKX01. Next base: position 7,092 of record DATEKX010000296.1, read on the forward strand.
CACGATCCCCTATCGCGCGTATCGTTTCGCCGCGTGCGAGTCAAAGAAGGCAAATAGATTCCGAGTATCAAATTCCAATCAAGAGAGGAAGAAGAATGGACGCGAAAACTTACTGGCGACTGAGCATCATGATGTTTCTCCAGTTCTTTGTCTGGGGCTCATGGGCTGTAACTCTGGGGACTCATCTGGACAGTATTGGTTTCTCAGGCAGCGACATTGGCAATGCATACCTGATGAATAATATCGCGGCCATAGTCTCTCCCTTCTTTATCGGAATGATTGCCGACCGGTTTTTCGCCTCGCAAAAGATCATGGGTATATTGCATCTGCTCGGCGGAGTGATCTTGTATTTGACAGCCGACGTGACGACGGTCGGGATGATCATATTCGGCTTTTTGCTTTACAACCTGACTTACATGCCTACGCTGGCGCTGGTCAACGCAGTATCGTTTCGCCAGATGGAAAAACCTGATGCTCAATTCCCCAAAGTGCGCGTCTGGGGAACGCTCGGCTGGATCGCTGCCGGTCTGGTCATCACCTATGTGCTGTCGAAGTTTTATCCGGGAGTTGAAAAAACCACAGTGCCAATAAAGATGGCGGCGGTTTCTTCCATCCTGCTCGGACTCTATTCGTTCACGCTTCCCAACACGCCGCCGCAGAACGTCGGGAAGAAAGTCAGCGCAGGTGAAATAATGGGAGTCAAAGCGTTCAGGTTGCTCAAGGAAAGATCCTTCCTTATTTTCGTCCTCTGTTCTCTGCTGATCTCGATACCTCTCGCTTTTTACTACACCTTCACAAATCTCTTCCTGAACGAAATCGGGATGGAGGGCGCGGCGGGCAAGCAAACCTACGGGCAGATGTCAGAGGTCTTTTTCATGATTCTCATGCCAGCATTATTATTGCGGCTCGGCGTGAAAAAAATGATGTTGATAGGAATGCTGGCGTGGGTTGTTCGTTATGCTTTCTTCGCCAACGGCAACCTCGGCCCGATGGCATGGATGCTTTATGGAGGCATCCTGCTGCACGGCATCTGCTACGATTTCTTCTTTGTCACGGGTCAGATCTACGTTGACAAGAAAGCGCCAAAAGAGATTCGCGCAAGCGCGCAAGGTTTCATCGCGTTGATTACGTATGGCGTCGGAATCGGACTTGGGACGGTTCTTGCTGGCAAGGTTGTTGACGCGTTCACGGTGGGTGGCGTTAAGGATTGGAAAATGATCTGGTGGATACCGTGCATTTTGGCTGCAGCGATCTCTCTGCTCTTCGCGATTACGTTTAAGGATAAAGCGGTCGAGAAAGAAGTTGCGCTCGACGCGCAGGCAGCGGTGAGGGAGGCATAATGCGACTCGGATTGAATTTCGGTTACTGGGGTTCCGGCCCTTCCGACAACATTGCGATTGCTCAGGAAGCGGAGCGGCTTGGCTATCATTCGTTGTGGACGGCGGAAGCTTACGGGTCTGACGCGGTCACTCCGCTCGTATGGCTGGCGGCAAAAACAGAGCGCATCAATGTCGGCACGGCCATCATGCAGATGCCTGCGCGCACGCCTGCGATGACTGCGATGACTGCGGCGACGGTTGATCTGTTGACCGGCGGGCGATTCCTTCTCGGACTCGGAGCATCAGGCCCGCAGGTTGTCGAAGGCTGGCACGGCGTCGTTTACGGCAAACTGCTCACGCGGACGCGCGAGTATGTTGATATAGTGCGAACGGTCTTGAAGCGCGACCGCCCGCTTGAGCACAGAGGCGAGTATTACAATATACCTGTCGAAGGCGGCACGGGATTGGGCAAGCCGCTCAAACTTATCGTTCATCCGCTGCGCGCAGAGATTCCAATTTATCTCGCGGCCATCGGCCCTAAGAATGTCGCGGTGGCGGCAGAAGTGGCCGACGGATGGTTGCCTGTTTTCTTTTCGCCTCATCGCGTGAATGTCTTTCGCCCGTCGCTTGATGAAGGGTTCGCGCGCCGCAAGGATGCAAAGACGCTCGCTGACTTCGACATCGCGCCTACGGTTTCCGTAGTCATAGGCGATGATGTTGATGCGTGTCGAATGCAAGTGAAGCCGCAGCTTGCGCTCTACATCGGAGGGATGGGCGCGCGCGGAAAGAACTTCTATAACGATCTGGCATGTCGTTACGGCTACGAAGAGGCTGCGGCAAAAATTCAAGAGCTTTATCTTTCAGGCAAAAAGCCTGAAGCAATCGCCGCCGTTCCTGACGAGTTGGTGGACGAAGTAGCGCTATGCGGCCCGCGCGAACGAATAAAAGATCAACTCGGAGCATGGCGCGAAGCCGGAGTGACAACGATCATCTGCGGCGCACATAACATCGAATCAATTCGCGCGATGGCTGAATTGGCGTAAGTATAGAAGACGATTCACCGCAGAGGCACCGCAGGACGCAGAGGGGGCGCAGAGGATTATTAATCTTCTCTGCGAAATCTCTGCGTC
>DATEKX010000297.1:0-4793 GCA_035277165.1 Blastocatellia bacterium
ACGACCATCCGGGCAGGGACGAGCCCTGCCCCTACCATGCCGGTCAACCGACTTTGCTACAACCCTGAGCTTTACGCCTAATAACGCTATTTCATTTTATCCAGTCGCAGGCGAGCTTTATTCCTTAACTCTTCCATCTCGTTGACAGTTCGCGCCGGATCGTTTGCGCCGAGGACGCTTTCGAGCAATCGTTTTGCTTCGTCTTTTCTGCTCTTCTTTTCGTAAACTTCGGCGAGCGCGATCTTGATTTCCGAGTTATTCTGCGCAGCTTTCAGACCTTGTTCCAGACGATCAATTCCGCGCTTTTCGTTTCCGCCCAACAGTCGCGGCAGGCTCAGGTCAATCTGCCCAAGCGCCAGATAAGCCGCGCCGTTCTGGTACATCGGGTCAATCGCAAGCGCTGATTCAAACTCTTTGCGAATCGTTTTCACAAGGCCGAGGCTGGAAAGCGCGCCTTTCATATCCGCATATTCACCGTCATTTGCTCCGAGCCAGAAATGACCTTCGACTCGCGTCCCATCTGCAAGTACGGCTTTTTTCGCCGACTCGATGGCGGCCTGTAGTATTTTAGTCTTCTTCGATTTGTCTTCCTCGCGGTCTGCAAGGTAGAACTTGAACTTCGCCAGCCGCCACAGCGCTTCATAATTCGATTGATCTTTTGCGCGCATTTCTTCGACTATCGAGATGGCCTGCTTCAGGCTTTCGATGTTATCGCGCTCGGCAAAGAGTTTGTCTGCGCGTGTGATCGGAGTCTCCTGCGACAGGGCTGAAAAAGAGATGAACAGCAGGCATAGAAGAACGAGAATCGTTTTTTTCATGGTCAGTTTGATTGCTGATTGGTAAGAATGAGTTTGCCGCCCGATTCGGCCAAAGTATGAATTGGTGTGCTGAGGCCGTCGGTCACTTTTTCAAGCTGCGTCGAATCCGTGAAAAGATAGATGCGACCCGTATCGCTCCACATCTTTTTGAGGTCTTCGTCGTTCAAAAAAATTCGCGGCGCATCCTTGAAGTAAGAGCCGTACTGGAGATTGGCCGAGCGCCCGTTGAGAATATGCACAGGCTTTCGCGTGTAGAAGTTTATCGAAGAACCGCCTTCGTATTCTCCGTTGATTACGATCACGTCTCCTTCTTTATACTCACGGTCAATTGCTTCGGCAAGCGCGCGCGAAGACAGATAAGGCTCGAACTGGATCAGCGCTCTGTGCGCGCAGAAAAAGAACACGGCCATCATCAAAGCAAGGCTAATATTGGATGCCATGTGCCTGTTCTTGCGCCTGAAAAACAGAGCGGCAACGGTTCCTATTCCAAACGCGAGCGCCGTCCCGATGACCGGGACTTGAAGCGCAGCGAGCGACTGCGGAGTCAAATCGAGCACGTGGCCCAGGGATAACGCATACGCTTCGGGGTTGCGCGTGAGCGTCGAAGAGATGTCGCCTTCGATATCAATGTTTCGTGTCTTCACAAAGGCTATCGTTCCGATAGTAAATACGGTCAAGCCCAAGCCTGCGAGCGCAACCTGCAGGGCGTTGAAAAGTTTTTTGTTCTTCATTTCGTCTTCGGCCTTCGCCAGGGCGTGGCCGATCATAAGCGCGAACGCAGCATAAGACGGCATCGTGTAGTATTCCTGCGTCGTCGAGAAAGAAAAGAAGAGAATAATCAACACGGCCCAGATCGCAAGAAAGATCAAAACTCTCTCTTCACGATTCAGATTTTTTATCTTGCGCGGAATGTTTCTGACGGCCAGAGGCAGAAAGAAGCTCCAGGGAAAAAGCCACGCGAGATGCAATACGATAAAAAGCGCGAGCGGCACTGTGTCGTAATCCGCCGGATAACGTTTGCCTACGTAACGCAGGAAATGTTCGTTCATGAAGTAGAACCAGAAAAATCCCGTTCCCTGGCTCGGGTGCGGCGTGCCTTCCATCAGGGTGCCGGGGTTGCTCAAGCCGTTTGCCACATGCCACGGGGCGGCGATCAATAAAAACAAGAGCGTCCCTGTAAACAGACGGTACCCGAACAGGCGGCGAATCTCGCCTGTGATTAGCATGTATGCAAGGATGATGATTCCGGGAAACGCCGCGCCTATCAGTCCTTTCGTCAGAACGCCCAACGCGCCGAATGCGTAAATGCCATAAGCCCATCGCGGATTGACGGTTTCACCTTCGCCCGCTCGAAGGAAGCAATAAAAAGCCATCGTGATAAAAAATGTCAGCATCACGTCGGGCCACAGCACTCGTGTGAAGAGAAAAATGCCTATGCAGGCGGCGATGGCCAGTCCTGAGTAGAAACCTGCGCGCTCACTGAAAAAATGTTTCCCGAAGAAAAAGACCGCCAGCATCAGCGCCAACGTCGCAAGCGCTATCGGCAAACGCGATGCGAATTCGTTCACGCCGAATATTTTGTATGACAAGGCAATTGACCAGTACATCAGCGGCGCTTTTTCGAGATAGCGAATCCGGTTGGCGTAGAGCGTGACGAAGTTGTTTGATTCGGCCATCTCTCTTGCGGCTTCCGCGTGAACCGTGTCCGCGTCGTCAAGCAAGGCGGGCGGGTAGCCCGAACTAGCCAGATAAATGATTCCCCACAAAACCACCAGTGCGATGATATGATTTCTCTGATGCATCCAAAAGGTTATAGCAAAATCACCTTGCTTCGCTCCAATCGTTTCTTTTGCGCTCAGGATAAATCCGATGCGCAACCGGCAACGTAATAGAAAGTGCTGCTACATATTCTGTCTTCGGTTAACGCAATCGCGTGATTTTTGAAAAGGGTCAATTCCGGCGGCGCTTTATGAAAAGGTAAGAATGGCGAATCAAACTCGGATCGGTTATTATTATAATGGCTCAACAAGGATGTAGGAGAGAAATATCAGTAAGGAAGTTAATTGTGCCCATGCAGTTCTTTGGTTCTTCCCGTTTTACTAAATTAATACGCAGTATCAACGCCGTTGCTCTGGCGCTCGTTTTATCACTGAGCGCGATGGCCGCGCAATCGCGTTCTGCTGCGACCATTCGCATAACAACTCACGATGAATCCGATAAGCCAGTTGCGGCTGTCGTCGTTGAATTAAAGCTCAACGGCGCAGTCGTCACCACAGCAAAGACAAACGAGAATGGCGAAGCGGAGTTCTTAAACGTCGCTTTGGGAACATACGATGTTTCGGTTTCGAAAGAAGGGCTTGAAACGCTTACCGAAAACAGCGTAATCGTACAGGCGGGCGCGCCCATCGAAGTCAAATTCACAGTTATTCCGAAAGTCAACATCACAGATACTGTCAACGTGCAGGCAAATTCTGATGCGACTGTTGAACAAAACGCTTCGGTTGCAAACGCGCTCCAGCGCGCGCAGATCAAAGACACTCCTATCAAGCCTGCGACCGTAGCCGACACGCTGCCGCTCATTCCCGGCGTGGTGCGTTCTTCGGAAGGCGAGATAAAAATTTCCGGTAGCGGTGAACATCGCAGCGCGTTGATAGTCAACTCTGCGGACGTGACCGACCCGGCCACAGGGCAGTTCGGCGTGACCGTCCCTGTTGACAGCGTCGAAACGATTAATGTCTTCAAAACGCCTTACCTGGCGCAGTACGGCAGGTTTACTGCCGGAGTCGTTTCTGTAGAGACTCGGCGCGGCGGAGACCGTTGGAATTTTGAGCTTAACGATCCGCTGCCCGAATTCCGCATACGCAGCGGCCACCTGCGCGGCGTGCGCGAAGCATCGCCTCGCATAGTCTTTAACGGGCCGCTCATCGCTAACAAACTTTTCTTTTCGGAAGGCGTCGAATACGATCTGCAAAAGCGACCCGTTCGTACGCTGCCCTTCCCTTTCAACGAGACGAAGCAAGAGAGTGTGAATTCGTTCACGCAACTCGATTACATCTTCTCGCCCGTGCACACGCTGACAGGCACATTTCACGTCGCGCCGCGCCGCATGGATTTTGTGGGGCTTGAGTTCTTCAGCCCTCAGCCAGTCACGCCAAACTTCAGCGCGCGCGACTACACGGGCACAATCATTGATCGTTTGACGATTGGCAGCAGCCTGCTCGAAAGCACTGTCGCGATGAAACGCTACAGCGGCAGCGTATGGGGACAGGGACAGGACGTGATGACGCTGACGCCTGTCGGCAACACAGGAAATTATTTCAGCGAACAAGACCGCCGCGCATCGCGCATAGAATGGCTTGAAACTTATTCGCTCTCGCCGATCAGCGCCTTTGGCGCGCACAACCTGAAATTCGGGACGACGCTTGCGCGCACCACCAATCGCGGCGAATTCACAGCGCGCCCGGTCAACATCGAAGACGCTTCGGGGTTACTGTTGAAACGGATCGAATTTGTCGGCGGGCAGCCGTTTGATCTAAGCGACATTGAAACGGGATTCTTCGGTCAGGATCATTGGGTCATCAATAAGAAAATGTCGCTCGACATCGGAACGCGCTTCGAGCGACAGGGCATCACGGATACTTTCCGCGTAGCGCCGCGCGTAGGCTTCGCGTGGACTCCGTTCAATCACCAGCAAACCACGATTCGCGGCGGCTACGGACTCTTTTATGATCGCGTGCCGCTCAATGTATTCGGGTTCAACCAGTATCCTGAGCAAGTGATTACAACCTTTGGGCCGAACGGCGAGATAATAGACGGGCCGCGCCGTTTCGCAAACATCACGGACAAGGCCGAGCGCAGCCGCTTCCCGTTCGTTTACAGCAGCGACAAGGCTGGCAACTTCTCGCCTTACAGCGCGACCTGGAACGTTGAAGTCGAACACCCTGTCACGCAGATGTTGCGCGTCAGGGCGAATTA
>DATEKX010000298.1:0-2712 GCA_035277165.1 Blastocatellia bacterium
CGGGCAGGCGATTGCGAGTGTTATGACAGTCACTCGCGATGAAATGAATCAGCCCATGTTCGAGCATCAAAATGGCGGTCTGCTGCACCTTCTTGCCGAACTGGCCCGTTACCGATCCCGTGTCAACCTGGCCGAGCACTCCCATCTCGACCATCTCGTAAAACTTCTCAGGTTCGGCTATCAGCAGGTGATTGCGTTCAGGGTGCGCGATGATCGGGCGAATCTGATTGCTCATCAATTCAAACAATGCGCGCTCGCTGCCCAGTGGCACGACCTGATGCGGAAACTCGACCAGCACGTAAGGGCCGCCGTCAATCGTCGGCGCGCTCTTCGTGTTACAAACGTGATTTACAACATCGTGCGTGAAGCGAAGCTCGCACCCCAGAACTATCTTCGGGCTGCCCTGCAAGCGCGAGTTCAACTCGTCCACCTTCTGGCGCAAGAATCGCGGGTCGTGCGTCTTGTGAACGTTGTCGTGTGCGTGAGGCGTTGCAACGATCACTTCTATTCCATCTTCAAATGAAATGCGACACATCTCCAGCGACTCTTCGAGACTGCGCGAGCCATCGTCTACTTCGGGCAATATGTGACTGTGAATGTCTATCATGCGATTAAGGGCAGCTATCAATACAGAAGCGGTTTTCAAAACTCCTGCTTCATACTACGCCAGAAAGCAACTCTCTACAATTGCAATTCCGGCTGCTTCGGAGGAGTTTTGAAAACCGCGTTGCTTCAGTTAATCTTCTTTCCCTTCAGCGGCGGTCGGCTGCCTGGTGGCTGAACCATCAACTCGACGACCTGCCCTTTATCATCTTTGACGAAAGTAAAGGTCACATCATCGAGTGTTATAAAGTATTTAGTTTCGGATTCGGGATAAATCTCGATTTTATTCGGGCCGAAGGGCCGCCCTTGAACAAAGAGATGGCCATTATCCGATATCACAGTTATGTCGGCCCCACTGACTTGATACTTGCCTACATAGGATTCATAAACCTTGGGGTTCACCTGCGCTACATCGCGCTCCCGGACTTGATAATCGGGCCAGCCGTACTCTTTGGCGATGCTGCGCAATATTTCGTTGCCAAGCGGCCCGCCCGCATCGCCGTTCGTCATGACCACAGCGCCCTGTCCCGTTTCCGCATAGGCGAACATCATGCAGCGGAAGCCTTCGTTCGACCCGCCGTGCCCAAAGTGGAGGGCTTTGCCCTCGCCGCCTATGCCGAGTCCAAGACCGTAATCTCCGCTCTGAATTGTGAGCATCTGATTTATCATCTCTGTTGTGAGCACCTTGTTCGACTTGCCTGCGCGTGATTTCTGAATCTCGATTGCGAAGCGCGCTAAATCAGACGGCGTAGTCCAGAGCCCCGCCGCAGCCATCTCCGGGTAAGTGTGCCGATTGCCTTTGATCGCTTCCCCGTTATCGCCGTGGCCCGCAGCGGCCTTCACCAACAACTCTTTCGGAAGCGGCTGTTGATAAGTGCTGTGCTTCATCTCAAGCTTGCTCAGCACCGTTTCCTGCATGAACTGAGGAAAGGCTTTGCCCGTCACATCCATCATTAACAACTGAGCAACGCTGATGCCGCCGCCCGAATAACGCCAGCGGCTTCCGGGTACAACATCAACTCTAACCGCAGCCGAGTTGGCAGGCTTCTCGCCGTTCAACAACTGCAGAAGCGTCGGCACAGGCTCGTCCGTAGCGTAGCCGCGAAATCCGTGAACCGTCATGCCTGCGCTGTGGCTCAACAAACGGCGAAGAGTCACTTTCTGCTCTTTCGTGAATTCGTTTTCGGGCACTTTCCACGATGTCAATTTCTTGTTCACATCTTCATCGAGGCTGAGCTTGCCTTCTCCGACAAGGCGAAGCGCGCCCATTGCCGCGACGGGCTTGCTGATCGACGCGGCTTGAAAAAGCGTCTCTGTCGTGACCGCGCTGTTCGTTCCCGTTTCTGCAACGCCATAGCCGCGCGCCCATTCGATAGCGCCGTTATTTATGACGGCAACACTCACACCCGGCACTTTGTAATAAGCCATCCGGTCGGCAAGCTTCATAACAGACGTCTTACCTTTGATCGCAACAGAGTCGAGCAAGCCGTTTTCAACTCGCTTGATTCTTTCGGCAACGTCTGTCGAGTTCTGTGATGAAGCAAATGAAACCAGAGCGCGCGTGGCAAGCCCGGTCGGAAAGATGGTTGCAAGCGCAAGCACTGCGATAAGCAGAAAAGCTTTAAACTTCATGAAATGGATTCCTCTCTGAAAAGTAATGACTGGCGCTCTTGATTACGACGGAAAGTCTAACACAGTTCGACTTGTCTTGAGTTCTCGCTCCACGCCGCCAGCAAAAAGACTTCATCATCCCAGCCTACCTGCGCTTCTTCAGGGCTGTAACAAAGTCGTTTGTCATGTCAGGTAGGGGCAGGGCTTGTCCCTGCCCGAATGGTCGTAAGACCATGACCGCTCATCGCCTGTCGGCGATCCGGGCAGGGACAAGCCCTGCCCCTACTACTTTGTTACAGCCTTGGCGCGGCTTGAGTTCGTTTCCATGTTTGTTGTCTTTATGATGCAACAGGTGCAAACTCTTGACGGCGAGAAATCGGCGCAGTTATCATCAAAACTGAGCTTCCCAGAACTCTGAACCCGTGGCTCTCGAAGGCGCTCTGTAAAAAACTCAGAGGACGCAAATTGAAGTAAACCTTATGCGCAAGCCCGTGAAGT
>DATEKX010000299.1:0-2496 GCA_035277165.1 Blastocatellia bacterium
ATCGTAAGCATCAACGATCAAAAAGTTAAAAGCTCGCGCGATTTGATTCGTCGCATTGCATCTCTCCCGGTCGGAAGCACGGCCAACATTGGTTATATCCGAGCAGGCGCATTGCGCACGGCAGCAGTTAAACTCGAAGAGAGAGATGATGAAACCAAAGATCAGTCTGAACCAAGGCCGCCCCTGTTTGATCCGCGCAACCCGCGAGGTCTGCCCGACAAGAGCGAGCGTCCAAAATCCAAGCCGACGCTGGGAATCAATACCAGAAATCTAACGCCCGATCTGGCGAGGCTGCGCGGACTTGAAGGAGTGCGCGGCGCTTTGGTGTCGAGTTTCGAGATAGGAAGTCTGGCCGAAGATAATGGTTTGATGGAAGATGATTTGATCGTAGAGGTCAACAACAAACCCGTCACATCTGCGGAAGAGTTTCAGCGACTCGTGCGCGAGCTACGAATCGGCGACGATGTTGTTATCAGAGTGCTGCGCAAAGAACGCGGCACGTTGTATAAAGGGTGGATCGTCTCTTTTACAATGCCGTAGGAATCTAGCGCGTCTGCCACTGTAGACTCGGCGGACCCGCTAGACTCCGGGTCAGTTGCAAAAAATTGCAAAAATATTGCGAGGCAACCTTTCAGCGATATGCGCTTGACCCTGCAAAAGGGGCTATTGTAAACTCAATCTTGCGAGCAGTTGAACAAAGGGAAAAGGGCGAGATCGGCGATTCAAAAATCGCACTTGCCCGACGGTATCAAGCAAACCCTCCGACAGACGAGTTCAGTTCGCGGCTCGTTAGTCAATACGAGAAACTCTTATGTTTAAGAGCACGTCACCCCTGAAGTGCTTCATCTCAGGGTACGGTTCCGCTCATCAGGTCACAAGGAGGTCTCTGTGAGCTTCAAAATAGGCGAGAAGGTTGTCTATCCAAATCACGGAATAGGGGTAATCGAAAAGATCACCACCGCCGAAATAGCAGGAGCATCAAACAGTTTCTACCTGCTACGATTGAAAGCGACGGAATCAACCGTAATGATTCCGATTGCAAACGCCATCGAGATTGGATTGAGGTCACCGATTGATAATAATCAGTGTGACCGTCTGCTCAAGACTCTCTCAGCAGATTTCACCAACCCTCCGGTTGATTGGAAAGATCGCTATAAAGAGTTTCTTGAAAGAATGAAGACAGGCGATATATTCCGCGTCGCCGAAGTTCTTAAAACTCTTACGTACTTATCTTTGAGCAAACCGCTCTCGTTTCGCGAAAAGAGGATGCTCGAACGCGCGCGATACCTCGTCATCAGCGAGATGGCTACTGTATGCCGCAAGTCGGAGTGCATGGTAGAGCCGATGGTTGATGAGGCATTGCGAAAGTCCTGTTCAAAGCACACGCGCTCAGCGACGGTGACAAAGACGTTTACAAAACCGTCGAGCGTAGTGGTTGCGCACTGACGTTCGCTCTCTCAGGGATGGAAGCAAGGCCCGCTTCTACCCTCCGAAAATAAAATCTAATTTACCTTGCAGGCGATCATCAGGAGGTCGTCGAGGCGTAAGTGTGCGGCGGAGTCAATTTCGTTGCAAATAATACAAATCGCCTTAAGAACTCCTAACGCTCGCAAACAAAATAGTAGTGCGCGCGGCGGCGGAAATCGTGCATCGCTTTCTTCATCGCCGAAAAGCCAATATAATCGTTTCGTGGGAGAGCTTCGGCGAGACACTTCCGCGAACGACTGATGACGACCGCCACCCAGATTAAACCGAACACGCTTGCGCAAGCGATCAACGGCGCACAGGTCACAGGTCGCTCGTGGCCTGTCGGTAGCGCCTACGATTATTGCGAACGGCTCGCGCGGTCACACTACGAGAATTTCCCTGTCGGCTCTGTGCTTGTTCCCAAACGCTTGAGAAAACATTTCTATTCCATCTACGCATTCGCCCGCACTGCTGACGATTTCGCCGACGAAGGCTATACGGAAAACTACACCGAACAAGAGCGGCTCGAATTGCTGGAAGAATGGCGACGGATGCTCAGAGCATCTGATGCGGGGCGCGCAACTCATCCCATATTTGTCGCGCTGGCTGAAACTCGCTCGCAGTTCGATCTGCCAATCACGCTGTTTGAAGATTTACTCTCGGCCTTCAAGCAGGACGTGACAAAGCGACGGTATCAGAGCTTCGACGAACTGCTGGATTATTGTCGCCGGTCTGCAAATCCCATCGGGCGATTGATACTGCTGTTGTTCGGCCATCGCGACCAGCAGTTTCACAAATGGTCTGACGACATCTGCACGGCGCTGCAACTGGCGAATCACTGGCAGGACGTGCGAGTTGATCTGGCGAAAGACCGTGTATATCTTCCGGCAGAAGACCTCGCGCGATTTCGTGTAAGCTATGACGATCTGGCAGGGTCACACGCCGATCAGAGTTTCAAACAGTTGATGAAATACGAAGTCGCACGAGCGCGCGAGCTATTCGCTCGCGGAAAGCCGTTGTGCATGGCCG
>DATEKX010000300.1:0-4003 GCA_035277165.1 Blastocatellia bacterium
GGCCCATGCCCTGATTGTCATCGCGAGCTTGCCACGGTCTACGAAAAGATGGCTCGCTACACGGACGCGATTACTGAATGGGAAACCTTCATCCAACAATCCAATGAGAGCGCCACCGTCGAACAGGTCAAAGCGCGAATCGAAACGCTCAAACAAAAGAGCAACCCGGGCCATTAATATCAGGGCCACTCAGTTTTTCAGATTCTTGTATCAAACCAACCCCGAATTACTTAGAGCGTGTTATGAAATGGGGCAGCGATTTGATAACAGCCCGCGTAGCGGGCTAAAGCATAAAGCCCACATCTGAGGATGTGGGTTAACATAAGTCCATAGCATTAAGCCCGTATACCCATATCTGACGATATGGGCTACGGTCTGACGGTTGAATTCCCGCATTTCAAAACACGCTTTTAGATCGCTCCCAGCAAGGAGTAGCTTTTTTTTTAGAGGACTGCCGGGTTATGCGAGTATTGCCAGATTAGACACACTTCAAGGCCAGTTGATATAATCACCTGATCTTATAATTAGTGAGGAGAATACTTTGCCGCTGAGGAAACGAGAAATAAGTTTTGAACTGGATAGGATGCGCCACTCTGCCGCGCATCTGATGGCTGCTGCTGTTCAGGCGATTTGGCCGGAAGCGAAGTTCGGAGTTGGCCCGACCACTAAAGATGGTTTCTACTACGATATTGATCTTCCCACGCCGCTTGGCATCGCGGATTTAGAGAAGATCGAAAATAAGATGCGAGAGCTTCGCAATAAGAAGCTGGAGTTCAAACGCACAGAGCTTCCTATAGATGATGCGATAGCGCAGATGGAAGAGCGAGACCAGGCTTACAAAGTTGAACTGTTAAACTTGCTGAAAGAAAAAGGCTCTACTGCGATAGTCAAAGAATTCGGCGACGAAGGCGTTGCCGATGAAGCGGGCGCAACGGGCGCTTCGACAGTATCTTTCTATCAGACGGGCAGTTTTCTCGATCTATGCCGAGGGCCGCACGTCGAAAACAGCAAAGAGGTCGGCCCGTTCAAGCTTTTGAAAGTGGCTGGCGCTTACTGGCGCGGCAGCGAAAAGAATCCTCAGCTACAACGTATTTACGGGGTGGCTTTTGAAAAGCAGGAAGACCTTGATCGCTACCTCTGGCAAATGGAAGAGGCCAAGAAGCGAGATCACCGCAAGCTTGGCAAGGAACTTGAAATCTTCTTCTTCTCAGAAGAGATAGGTCCGGGAATGCCTTTCTGGCTGCCGAACGGCATGTCAATGCGAAAAGAGCTTGAAAAACTCGCGACTGAAGAAGAACGCAAGGACGGCTATCTCTCGATAAGCACCCCTGTGCTTGCGAAGGACCATCTCTATTATCAGTCAGGCCACCTGCCATACTACAAGGACGACATGTTTGCGCCGCTTGAGATGGACGAGGAGAAGTATTACCTGCGGCCTATGAACTGCCCACATCATCATCTGGTGTATGGGTCGCGCCCACGCTCTTACCGCGAACTGCCTGTGCGTTTGAGCGAATGGGGTCTACTCCATAGATATGAAGCGAGCGGTGTTTTGAGCGGGCTGATGCGCGTTCGCTCTTTCTATCAGAATGACGCGCACCTCTACTGCACCTACGATCAGGCGAAAGACGAGTTCATTCGCGTCATGCAATTGCATGCGCGCTATTACGAATTATTCCAGATCAAAGACTACTTCATGTCGTTTTCCAAGCCGGACCTTCAGCGGCTGGATAAGTATGTTGACGCGCCGGACAAGTGGCTTGCGGCTATGGCAATAATTCAACAAGCTATGGACGAGACGGGGCTTCCTTATGAAGAGCGAGAGGGCGACGCCGCTTTTTACGGGCCGAAGATTGACTTCATCATAGAGAACGCAATCGGAAACGAGTACGCAATCTCGACTAACCAACTGGATTTTCTCGCCACTGAGCGATTCAACCTCAGCTACGTTGGGGCTGATTCCAAGGAGTATCCGGTTTACGTAATTCACCGCGCGCCGCTTGGGTCGCACGAGCGGTTCATAGCTTTTCTGATAGAGCATTATGGCGGTCACTTCCCGACGTGGCTCGCGCCCGTGCAGGCGCAGATCATCCCGATCAGCGACCGGCACATGGATTACGCAAAGAAGGTGCAGGAGACTTTGTTCACCGCGCCGATTATGACGGCGACGGGCGGGCTGCGCGTTGATGTAGACTTCTCCTCCGAACGCATGCAGAAGAAGATTCGCAATGCTACGTTGATGAAGGTTCCTTACATACTCATCATTGGGGACAAGGAAGCAGAATCCGGTCAGGTAGCAGTGCGGCTGCGCAACGGCACGGACCTTGGCGCGATGCCGATTGAGACATTGCTCGGACGCATGCGGACAGAGATCGAATCACGGCGCGACGTTGAATAACGGTCGCGCCGCGACTTCTAAACCGAAGGCTGTTCGTGTTGAGTTGTGCGATAGCTCGGCGCTGAACCGAGAACCATAAACAGATAGACTACCGCAGCCAGAATCAGGTCGGCCAGTACGGTAAACATCATCACGCGCGGCCCTACGGAATCGAACATCTGACCTATAATCAAAGGAACGATCATACCGCCTGTACTTCCGCCAACTATGAGAAAACTTGTCACCTGCCCCGTGATCTGCATCCGGCGTTCGGCAAACGTCAAAGCCGTCGGATAGATTGAAGCCATCGAAAGCCCTATCGCGACAGTCGCAATAGTGATTGCCGTAAGCGATGCCGACCAGAGGATGGCTATGGCGATGCTTACGAAGCAGCCGATTAAATCTGCCAAAAGAATCGTGCGAGGTCTCAGTCGCGCGGCTACCGGCACGCCGATGAGTCTTCCGACTGTCAGCGCCCCCCAGAAAATAGATGTCAGTTTCGCCGCCATATATTCATCGCCAAGGCTCATCTTTAGCACATAGCTGTAAATCCAACTGCCGTAGCTCACTTCCGCGCCGATGTAGAGACAAAGCAACAGCGATATCAACACCACAAGTTTGTAGTTGATCCGGCCCGTGTCTGACTGTTCGGATGAAACCTGCTGATTTTGCGGGCTTGGCAGTCGCAGCAGAAAAGCGGCGGCTGGCAATATGAGCAACGCCAGAATGAAGTAAGGCGCAGCAGTAGTGTTTTTGATGGCAAGCGCTCGCGCGACAATCAGCGGAGAGATGAAGCCGCCGACTCCATAAAAGAAGTGCAAAGCGTTCATAAAGGGCGCAACGCGGCTTTGATGAACCCAGACGAGCAGGGCGTTTCCGCCTACGCCGAGCGCCCCTTCTGCCATCCCCAGCGTCAGCATCACCGCTAACAAAAGGATGAGCGTAGGCACAACAGACATAAGCGACATTGTCGCAGACATAGCGATGATCATCGCAGCCATTACCGTATGGCCGCGCATGCGATCATAAAACCAGCCGCTGAAGAGAGAGCCAAGCAGGAACCCGAAAGAGCGCGCAGTGAAGAGATAGCTGATTTCACTCGTGCCCACGCGCACCTGGCTTGCAAGGCCGGGGAGCGTAGGGCCTAGCGCAGCCATCGCAAGCCCGAGAGCAATGAAAGCGATGAAGTAAGAAATGGTTTGAGCTATCTTAATGTTTTTCAAAATGGTGGAATCCTTCCGGTGAAGCCGCAATCGTACCAGAAGCGCGGGAAGGGTTGAAGCTTGACAAAACATATAGATGGATGTATATATATAGAGGCGTTGTAAAAGGGACTATTCATGGACTCAAAGCAGTTTCAGCGGATTGCCAAGGCTCTTGCAGACCCCAGACGATTTGAGATTCTCGAAGTGATCGCTTCCGCAGGGGATGATATATGCTGCGGCACGGTCGTCGAATGCTTTCCTGTCGCCCAGGCGACAGTTTCACACCACTTGAAAGAGTTGACCGAAGCGGGACTTATAGAGACCCGCTCGGAAGGGCAATTCAAATACCTGCGCGCGCGGCCTGACGTCCTGACCGAATATGTCAATGAACTCCAGCGCCGCATCAGTCAACCGGCCGTTA
>DATEKX010000301.1:0-6238 GCA_035277165.1 Blastocatellia bacterium
GAGGTTGTTATGAGAAAAGCCATAGCTGGAAGCCTGGGATTGATGTTGATCTTTGCCGTCGCTTTTGTTGCGACAGCGCAGGAGAAACCCGACCAGAAAGCTCAAGAGTTGCTCGATAAAGGCAAAAGCCTGATCTCGAAAGGAGAATTCGATGAAGCCATTGTCGCGCTTGATGATGCGATCAAATTAAAACCTGAAATGGCCGCACTGCATCATCAACTGGGCAGGGCATACGTAAACAAATTTTTTAAGGCACGCGACGCGCAATTTGAAACAAAAGCAAGAGCGGAACTCAAACGAGCGCTCGAACTCGATCCATCATTTGCCGAAGCTTATTACATGCTGGGGCGGATAGATGCTTTCAATAAGCAGTACAAGGCTGCGCAAGCCGACTATGAGCAGGCAATTAAAGCTGACCCGACGATGGTGAAAGCCTACGGCGGGAAGTGGCGAATGATGTTTAAACGCCCTGATTTCGAGGCCGAGATTCCAACTGTTCGCGCGGAGATTGAAAGCCTGCTCAAGCAAACTGAAAACCGCGAGGCGATGCTTGCGGCGGCGGCTCTTGGTTTCGAGATTATCGGCGATGAAAAAGGTTTGATGGATGTTCAAGAAAAGCTTATAGCGGAATTTCCGAACAGTGAGAGAGCCGAAGAGATTCAACTCGACCGAATCTTTAATGAAAAAGATCAGCGCAAACAGATCGAGATGTCCGACGCTTTTCTCGTTCGTTATCCTAAAACACAGGCCCTCGATACGTTGCGCCAGATAATTTTCGTTAATCGCGTGGAGCAGGGCAATGTTTCTGATGACGAGTTAATCAAAATTGGCGAAGCCCTGATCAAAACAGTATCGGGCGATCCTAATTCAATGATTTCCTCGTATCCGCGAGTCATTATCGCGTTTGCGGAGCGCCGTCTGTCGCTCGATCACTCAAAGGAATGGGCTGACGAAATGGTCAAGCTGTTCGACGACTTGAAACCGGATTCGTCAATTATGGATAGGTATAGTCCGGCGATGCGCGATGAAATGATCCAGTATGGAAAGACGCAGGCGCATAAAGCGCTCGGGTACCTGCTGATCAAGATGGGCAAAACAGAAGAGGCGATGAAAGAACTGAAGACGGAATTCGAGCCCGTCATCAAAGCAGTAGAGAAAGACGGATACATTTTTTGGAAGGACATGGATTTGCGGAGCCTCGGCTCTCGGCCTCGCGTGCTTTGGCTTGCCGAGCTATACGAACTCGAAGGCGATAACGCGCGCGCGGCCAAATACCTGCTCGCAGGCTACGCTGATGACGAGCGCTCGAACCAGTTTATTCGAGAGCGGTTGCCAATCGTTTATAAAAAGCTGGGCCGGTCAGACAGCGATGCGACGACTGCGTTGAATGCTTCAAAGGCTCGCTATCTTTCCATGAAAGATTCACCCGCTGCTATTAATGAAGAGGCAAAGAACACTCTGCTCGCCAAGCGGCTGGGAACGCCCGCGCCTGATTTCAAGGTTATGAGGCTCGATAAGAAAGAAGTCCGTTTGAGCGACCTGAAAGGCAAAGTCGCTGTCGTGAATTTCTGGGCCACCTGGTGCGGGCCGTGCGTCTCAGAGATGCCCCATTTTCAAAAGGTGGTTGACAGGTATAAAAAGCAGAAAGATGTGGTCTTTCTTGCCATCAGCATAGATGAAGACAAGCCGGTCGTGCGTCCCTTTCTTGAAAGGAATCACTACACGATACCGGTCGCTTATGACAACGATGCGGCTAAAGCCTTCAATGTTGATGGCGTGCCGACGACTTTCATCGTTGATCGCAATGGAGTGATTCAATTCAGCGATCTCGGCTTCGGCGGCGACGATAAACAATATATTGATCATTTAGTCTGGCGCATAGATGCGTTGTTAAAAGAGACTTCCGCCGCCTCGCCCCCGGAAGCGATTAAAGAGAGAAAACCTAATTGATATGGAACACTCACCTAACATTGAGATGATCTTTGGAACGCCGGTCATCGTCTATCTTCACGGCCCGCGCGAAAAACTGTGGGGCGTGTTGTTGGATTTGAATCAGGCGGGAGTCTACCTGCGCGGGATTGACCTGAACACGTTTGATGATTGGACGCAGATGATCGTCCGAGGCGAGCGCAACATCGGATTGTCTCACATGTTTTTGCCTATGTGGCGAGTCGAACGCGTCACGGTGGATGAAACAGTTGATGACATACCTTCTATGGCCGACAAGTTTTATTCCCGCGTCGGCATCAGCATCAGCGAATATTTAGGATTGTGAGCACAGAGGCAGGAACACGGCCTGCCTCTACTGTTCTTGCAGGTGCTGGAAGATTTCGGGGTCGAGCTTGGCCGAAGTGGTCACGGTTGTCAGAATGATCTCTTGCACGAACTTGCCATCCTGCGTCATCACCCTGCGCGTCGGGATAAGCGTGTTCTGCGCGATTTTAGGCGGAGTGTAGAAATAAGATATGCGGTATTTAGTCGCTGGCTGATCTGTGCCGAGCTTCATCTGATACTCTGCGTGAAGAATGCGATAAGACTTGACGCTTAACCAGAAGCGAGATTTTTCTCCATCCGGTGTCGTCAGTTCAATGACGTTCGTATCCAGGCCAACAACAGTCTCTGGCCCGATCAACTCAATCTTCGATCCGTCTTCTTTATACCTGAGCAACGCCATGTATTCGTGAGTCAGTTGAGCGCGGAACGCGGCATCCGCGTCGGGTCGCGGCGTGATGTATTGATTGTTTTGAGCAGACCACACGGACGCGCCGTTAAACCCGATGACATATTTTACAGTAGGAGGTTTTGCGCTGCTTTCGTCCGTGTCGGGCGGGCTGAGTTCCAGATCAACGCGCAGCAAATCTTGCCAGGACTTCTCTCGCCTTGATGATCGCAGGTTGTAATTACCCGCCAGATCGCCCTGGTCTGTTGCAAGTCGAATTGTGCCCTGCTCTTGAATGTTTGCGCGGGCGGCTTCTAGTTGTTTTCGCCCGCCGTAAGCTATTATGGCAACTTCGACCAAAGCCTCAACCGGCGACAGTTTTACTGGGGCTGCTTTGTTGTTTTCCGCCTCCTTGCGACTCTTTTCCAGTTCTTTTTCATTAGGCACTTTGCCGTCATCTTTTTGAGTGACATCAGGCTTCTTCTCTTTTTCCTGCGCCGTGACCCGAAAAGTCAAAGGCGCGCTGAAAAGAACACTGGCTATCAAAGTTATTGTCGCAAGCCGAACATATCGCAATTTATTCAAACGTTTAATCAAACCAGACAATGTTGAATTTCCTCCGCTTCTCGATCCGGGCTGTGCTGGGCCAACTCTGGTAGATTTAGGACCGACCAAAACCAGATTGTAGCATAGCAATGTCGGTTGCCGCATCTTCCCATAGATAATCGAATGGGAACTGGTTGCGCCGCTTCCGAACTGTACTATAGAATTCGGCCTCAGACTAATAAACCGGAGGACGAAATGAAGATCGGCATACTTGTTGGCCGCGAAGGCACTTTCCCGCAGACATTAATCAACGAAATTAATGGCCGCAATGCCGGAGTGACCGCCGAATATGTAAAGCTCGGCGGCGTTCAAATGGCATCTAAAAGCGAATACGACGTAATCGTTGATCGCATCTCGCACGAAATCCCGTTCTATCGCGCATTCCTCAAGAGCGCAGTGCTTGCCGGGGTCAAAGTAATCAATAACCCGTTCTGGTGGACGGCGGATGATAAGTTCTTTAACTATTCGCTCGCAACTTATCTCGGCATTGCGATTCCGAAAACCGTGCTTCTGCCTCAAAAAGAGTACAAAGAAGGCGTCGTTTCGGAATCTCTCCGCAACCTTGAATATCCGCTCAATTGGGAAGCCATAGTTGACCACATCGGTTTTCCGGCCTTCATCAAGCCTTATGATGGCGGCGGCTGGCGCGGCGTGTCACGCGTCAACAACATGCAGGAGTTGATGGAAAAATATGATGCGAGCGGAACAGATTGCATGACGCTTCAGGAATACGTTCCATTCGATCACTACGTCCGCTCTTACTGCATAGGCAAAAAGGATGTCTGCCCGATGACCTACGACCCGATATTCCAACGCTACCTCGTGGTAGACAACTACCTCGAACCCGCGATGGAAGAGCGTGTGCGGCGCGAAACGATCTTAATCAACGAAGCGCTCGGTTACGACATCAATACCGTGGAATTTGCCATCGTAGGCGACACGCCTTACGCTATTGATTACATGAATCCTGCGCCTGACGCTGACTGGTGGTCTGTCGGTTCTGTCTATTTCAAATGGATGGTCGAGAAAGTCGCCGACCTCGCAATCGAGACGGCGCTTCACGGAGAGCCTACCTTGACGCATCATCGTTGGAACGATTTTCTGAATAATGAGATCAAGCGACCGGGCCGGACGCAACCGGCAGGGGCTTGAGAGAGGTGGCGATAATGAGCGACGCTGTCAGCGACTATAATTCGCTGATCGAACGCGAGCCGCATCTTCTCACGGATTCGCGTGATCATCTCATCAGCAAATTGAATGAAGTGCGTTTCGTATTCGGCGGGCGGATGTTGTCTCCATACTTGCGCCCGCATTTTGTCACGCGCGCTGAATGGCAGCGCATCACAACGGCTTGCGAAACGGTCTGGGGCGCAATTGAAAAAGTCGGGCGCATCGCTCCGACAGACAATTTGATGCTTGAGCAGATTGGATTGACCGAAGGCGAACGCGATCTGGTTGCGACCGATCCGGGCTACGAAGAAGTTTCGGTTACTTCACGACTGGATTCTTTCCTGACGGGTGAAAAGTATCAGTTTGTCGAACTGAATGCCGAATGCCCCGCAGGCATAGCCTATCAGGATGTCGCGGCAGAGATTTTTTCGGGCCTGCCTTTGATGCGCGAATTCACAAAGCAGCACAAGGTCACGCCGATGTACTGTCGCCAAAATATGCTCGACGCGCTGCTGGCGATTTACTCGCGCGTTCGCGGCCAGGGCGAAAGACCTAATATTGCGATTGTTGATTACAAGGGGTTGCCTACTCAGCGCGAGTTCGAGTTGTTCAAGGAATACTTCGAGACGCGCGACTATCCCACGACGATTGCAGACCCGCGCGATCTGGAGATGCGGGAAGGGAAGCTCTATCACAATGATTTCCGCATTGACCTGATTTATCGCAGAGTGTTGACGACCGAGCTGCTTGAGAAGGTGGACGAGTGCCGCGCGTTTGTCGATGCGTACAAAAAAGGCGCTGCGGTTTTCGTCAATTCTTTTCGGACTAAGTATGTCCACAAAAAAATGCTCTTCGGCGTATTGACCGACGAGCGCCATCAGCATTACTTCACCACGGCAGAGCGCGAGGCCATAGGCCAACACGTGCCCTGGACTCGCAGGGTGATGGATGCGAAGACGACTTATGCGGGGCAGGAGATTGATCTGCTCGCTTACATCAGGGAGAAGCGCGACAATCTTGTGTTGAAGCCTAATGACGATTACGGCGGACACGGGATTTATATCGGCTGGGAGTCGGACGAGAGCGCGTGGGACGCGGCTATAGAGCATGCGCTTACGGGCGATTATCTCGCTCAAGAGCGTGTGACGACTTCGCGCGAGTTGTTCCCTTATGTGAACGAAGCCGGAGAGGTGCAGATGATCGAGCAGTTGCTCGACATTGACCCGCTGCTGTTTTTCGGTCGCGTTGAGGGAGGTTTCACACGATTGTCTACGTCGTCGCTGGCGAATGTAACCTCAGGCGCAGGCATGGTTCCGACAATGCTTGTAGATTAAGAGAGGTGAAATGGCTGACTTTACACTTGGAATAGAAGAAGAATTTCAAATAATTGACCCTGAGACGCGCGAATTGCGCTCGCACATAACGGAGATGATCGAAGAGGGCCGAATGATTTTGGGCGAGCAGGTGAAGCCCGAATTGCACCAGTCAATGATCGAGATAGGAACTGGCATCTGCCAAAACATTCAAGAAGCGCGTGTGGACTTAATAAATCTTCGACGAACGGTTTCAAATCTCGCTGGAAGCAAGGGGCTGCGAATCGCCGCGGCATCTACTCACCCGTTTTCCAGTTGGAAAGATCAGTTGATCACGCCCGACCAGCACTACGAAGCGCTCATCAACGAGATGCAATTTCTGGCGCAGTCGCTGTTGATCTTCGGCATGCACGTTCACATCGGCATTGACGACCGCGAAGCTCAAATTCACCTGATGAACGCCTCGCGATATTTCCTGCCGCATCTATTG
>DATEKX010000302.1:0-4512 GCA_035277165.1 Blastocatellia bacterium
ATCGGCGGCAAAGGCATTCGGCCTGTCAGGTCTGAATAACGGCTCACGATCTTTTTGATCGAAGGCCCCCAGAAGAAGTAGTAATTCATCTCGCCGCCATCGGCGGAAAACGTGACGTGCTCTTGATTTGTCCCGCCGAAATCGAAGTACGAACGATAGCTATTGTCGAAGAAGATGCCGTAAGCTTTCGCTTTTTCCAGACCGATGTAAAAAGGTATCGTCTGATAGATCGGGTCTGTGCCTTCGCGATAGCCGGGAGTGTCAGAGTTCCAATTCACAAACTGGCCGCGACGTTTGTCGAGTCTCGCAGCCTTCTCGCCCAGCCCGTAAAATCGCTCATCGAATCCGAGCTTCTTTGCGGCGGCGATGTTTTCGCCTTTCGGGTTAAACATCATCGGGCGCGCGTCTGCGTTGATTACTTCGTGCGTCTTCACGTCTCGAAACTCTATGAGCAGAGACGAGCGGCGGACTGCAATTTCGAGTTCGTCGGTCGTGATGACCACATAATCTGCTTCCTCTGCGAGACCCCATCGCGGCGTGTCCCACGATGTTTTTGCGATGGCCCACGAGTGATCGCGTTCGGGCAATCCTTTTCTGAACGCAACTCTGACGCGCACAAGATCAGGCGCGAGTATATGGATTCGGACTTGCGAATAGTCCTTGCAAGTGAATGTGACCGACGAAGGCGTGCGCGTCAACGTAGAAATAGGGCCGATGCTTTCAAGCCCGCCGAGGTCAATCGCTTCAACATTGGTGTAAATAAAAAATATGCAGCAGAACGATATGAGTATTTTCTTCATTACTATCTCCTTTTTGGAGAAGAGATTCATCGCAGAGACGCAGAGGACGCAGAGATAACGCAGAGATTAGTATTACTCTGCGCCCCCTTTGCGTCCTCTGCGTCTCTGCGGTGAATCTTCTTTTACTGCCGGTTGCTCACTACGCCCTTGCCTTCAACGATGGTGAAGACTCTGTCACAGCCATTGATGTTGATCGTCTCTGTCGCGCCGCCGGGCCATCGAATTTCCAGCTTGTCTATCTTTGTCGCCGCGCCAATTCCAAAATGCAATCGCTGATCGTTTTGCGAAGCATAACTCGCGCCGCTTATCACATCCTGGCGTTGGCGAATCTCGCCCGTAGTCACATAAACAACCGCGCCTATCGCATCCTTTGGACTCTTCTTCGACGTGTCTCCGACAAGACGCAAGGCTATCCAGTGGCTGGCAGACTGCGTCACGTTTTTGAGCACTGTGGGAGTGGCGTCAATGTTATTGATGACTGCGTCGAGCCGCCCATCGCCGTCGAGGTCGCCTATGGCAAGACCGCGCGCCGGTATCGCAAGCGCCAGCCCGCTTGCGGGCGCTGCGTTGACGCGCTCGAATCTTCCGTTTTTGAGATTGCGAAACAGAAGCGATTGCTGCGCGTAGCTCGTGCCCCATTGATACTTGTCAACCACAGGATAAACATGTCCGTTGACGACGAGCACGTCTTTCCAGCCGTCATTATCGAAATCCAGAAAGCTCGTTCCCCATCCTAAAAAAGGCATGGTCACTTCACCGTGCCCCGCCTGAAAAGTTACATCTGTGAAATTCGATTCGCCGTCGTTGTGATAAAGCGTGTTCGTGTCGTCTGAGAAATTCGTGATATAAAAATCGACTCGACTGTCGTTATCGTAATCGCCGACCGCAAGCCCCATGCCTGCTTGTTCGCGGCCATTCTCGTTCAACGCTATACCGGACGGATAGCCGACCTCTTCAAACGTGCCATCGCCTTTATTGATGTAAAGCTGCTTGGGAGTGGAATCGTTGACTACCAGCAAGTCAAGCAGATCGTCTTCGTTCACATGAACAAAGACGGACGAGAAGCCATAATATCTTTGCGAATCGTTCGTGCCCGTTTTGACGCTGACATCCTCGAACGTGCCATCCGGTTTCTGATGATAGAGCGTGTCGCTTTCGCCTTTCAGACCTCGCGGCCCGCACATCACAGGCACGCCGCGAAACTCGCAGAAGTTTTGCCCGACGCCTCCACTCTTGCCTGCGTGCGAGGGGTTGGGAGGCAGGTTGCTCAAATCGAATTCGAGGTAACCGGGAACGAACAGGTCTAGTCGCCCGTCGCCGTCGTAATCTCCAAAGCTCGCGCCCGTGCTCCATCCCCTTCGCGCGACTCCCAGTTTCTCGGCCACGTCTGTGAAAGTCCCATCGCCGTTGTTGTGATAAAGGCGCGAGACGCCGAAGTTGCTGACGTAAATATCAGGGCGGCCATCGTTATCGTAATCTCCGACGGCCAGACCCATACCCAGTCGCTCGTTGGCTAGGCCCGTTTTGGCCGTCACGTCTTCAAATTTCCAATTGCCAAGATTTTTATAGAGCGCGGCACGCGGAGGCTTCTCTTTGCCTTGCATAGCGGAGATAGTCGAGCCGTTGAGCAAATAAATATCGGGCAGCCCATCGCCGTCGTAATCGAAGATGGCGACGCTTCCAGATGTGGTTTCGACTATGTAATCTTTCGTTCCGCTGCCCGAACGATTCTTGAAACCCGCGAGCGCAGTGCGCGCTGTCACGTCTTCAAAGACGACGGGAGCATTTGCGTCAGTGATGCCGACTGTGCGCCGCGAAGCGTAAGTCGGCGCGCCTGCGGTTGAGGCTCCGCCCATGCCTTGTTTAGGTTCTTTCTGCGACTGCGCCATGAAAGCGGCGGGCGCAGTCAAAGCTAAAATGATTGCTGACAGAAAGAAACGAGCGCTCGATGAATTTAGATAAAGCATTAAAAATACCTTGTTTCGAGAGGGAAGTATCAGTTCAACAGGTCAGACTGCAAATTACAATAAAGCACCGACAAGTGACAAGTGACAACAGTCCTCACTTTTCAGTAATCGTGTGATAGCGATCAATGGCGGGATTGTCGATGAGTTGAATTCGCTTGCTCGGCCATCGAATTTCAATTGAGCGAACGCCGGTCGCTGCGCCTAAACCTATCAAGATTCGCTGATCGCTCGAAGACAAATAGCTGCCCCCTGTTGTCACATCGTAAATGCGCTTGTGTCCTGCCTGATCGGTCACAAGGACGCGAGCGCCCAGCCCGTTTCGATTCGATTTCGTGCCTGTGAGCGTAAGACCTAACCAGTGATTTTTTGCGCCGTTGTTTCGCAAGATGATGGGAGCCGCGTCCAGCGCCGCGATTACTATGTCAGGCCATCCGTCATTATTCAGGTCGCCCGTGGCGGCTCCGCGCGCGGCAAGCGGCACATTGAATGTTTGCCCTGCCGAAGGGGAAGTGTCTACGAATGCTTTGCCCGTGTTGCGCATCAACAGAGGCGGCTGTTTGTACTTCAAATAAGCCGAGGTCTTTTCAATCGTATCGAGCACGTGACCTTGAGCTACGAAAATATCGCGCCATCCGTCGTTATCAACATCAACGAAACGTGTTCCCCATCCAGAATAAAGAATGGTGGCCTCGCCTATGCCGGAAGTGTTCGTGTCATATGTAAACGTTCGATCACCGCTGCTGTGAAACAAAGGGTAAGTCTGATTCGACAGCGCCGTTATAAAAATATCTGCCCATCCGTCCTCATCGTAATCCGCCGCGTCAATTCCCATGCCTGCGAACGTCTTGCCGTTTTCGTCGTATCCGAGGCCAGCGGGCAAGGCGATGTCTTCAAATGTGCCGTCGCCCCGGTTGTGATAAAGCGATTGACGGACGCTGTCGTTGGCTACGGCTATGTCGGGCCATCCGTCATTGTCAAAATCTGCAATCGCGACGCCTAAGCCTTTACCATTCGGATCGGCAATCTTTGATGACGCGCTCACGTCTTCAAATGTGCCGTCGGGTCTTTGATGAAAGAGCAGGTTCGATGCGCCTTTGAAATTATCCGGGTGGCAATAAGCGCGATAGCCGGGCCGCGTGTCCCCGCAGTAGAGCGAGCCGCGCTCGAAATCCCATTCCATGTAGCGAGCTATGAAAAGATCAAGCCGCCCATCCCTGTCGTAATCAGTCCATGCTGCGCTCGTGCCCCAACCGCTTGCCGCTGCGCCCAGCTTTTTGCTCACGTCTGTGAAAGTCCCATCGCCGTTGTTGTGATAGAGCAGGTTTGCGCCGTAACCAGTGACGTAAATATCAACCCATCCGTCATTGTCATAATCGGCACAGGCTACGCCCATGCTGTAGCCTTCGCCCTTGACGCCTGCGCGCTCTGTCACATCTTCAAAAGCGCCGTCTGATTTCTGATGATAAAGACGGTTCCAGTATTTCGGGTCGCGTTTATCGGGCAGGGCATTTTTGGGCATAGGGTCGTCGAGCCTTGCGCCGTTTGTGAAAAACAGGTCGAGGCGAGAATCGTTATCGTAATCGAGCATCGCGACTCCGGCCCCCATTGATTCAAGCAGGTACTTTTGCGAAGTCTGAGAAGCGGCGTGCTTGAAGTTAATGCCAGAGGGTGTAGTGATGTCTGCGAAAGTAACCGGCGAAGGAGCTTGCGGCGCGGCTTTAGCGGGTTTCTTTGCGAGGTCGCCG
>DATEKX010000303.1:0-3263 GCA_035277165.1 Blastocatellia bacterium
GGATGATTGCATCCCGAATCGCGCCTTTGTTCAATTCAAAAACACCCTGATCGTAAAGCGCATCAGGATTGCGCGGCGCTGACGGCGTGCGCATAAGCCGTTGCTCGCAAATCGCCAAATAAGTTCGCGCGCGCGCGGCGATCTCAAACTGATCGCCAAACTTCGTCAGCACACCTTCAAAAGTTGACTTCGCAGCAGCGTAGTCGTGGCGATTGAAGAGCTTCAAGGCTTGCTCAAAAACCCGCACAGCGGCAAGCGCTCCCGGAGTCGGCGCTTTCTTTGGCGGCGGTGGAGCGGACTTAGATGGCGGCAGCCTTTTACCAGTCACTTGTTTGCGAGCAGGCTGTTTGGCAGCCGATTTTTTAACAGGCTTATCAGCCAGAGCCTTCACTGGCTTCTTTTTCGCCAGTGTTTTCTTGCTCGCCTGATTCGCTAGTTTCTTAGTGGCCGACGTTTGCTTCTTGGCTTTGGCGGGCGCAGATTTTTTAGGTGCAGGAGCAGCGGTGATTTTCCCAGGTCTTTGAGGCTTCTTCGAGGCAGCCTTCTTCCCCTTGGTGGTCCGAATTTTTTGAGACGCTGGAGAGCGGCTCTTGTTCGCTTTGGCACTAAGGCTGCTCATCATTTCCTCGGAAGCTGAGAATGAACTAGCAATGCATTAAATCTTGCACATACGCCAGTTAATGAGTCTTTTATATCAATAATTTATCGGCAAGTCAAGGAAATAGGATGCCATATTTAGTCCCATAATGGTGATTCAGAGAGCGCCGCAGGTGGGGCTGATTCGATGCTTCACATCATCTAAGTTCGGGATTCGAGATACTTACCGTTTTCTACGCAGACGTTTTGCCCTATTTTTGGCTTGTAGCAGTTAAACCTAATTATTGCCACATTTACTGTTTTCAGCGATAAGCCCTGTTGTCAGCCGCTCCAGCATAACTGTATAATTTGCCTGCACTTAGGCGAAATCAGAAGAAATGCCTTATCGGGACTCTCAAAAAAAATGAATGACGCCGATAAAAAAGCGCCTTTTAGTCTCTCTCAAACCAGCGAAATGGCCCAACCGCTCAAGGGCAAGACAGTGATGGTCACAAGACCGCGCGCTCAGTCCAAAGAGATGACGGATATGCTCGAAAGTCTAGGCGCGACTGTGATTCACTGCCCTACTATCGAGATCATTGAGCCGGACAGTTGGGCCGCGCTCGATGCAGCTATCGAAAAAATTAACACCTACGATTGGATTGTATTCACAAGCGCGAACGGCCCGGAGTTTTTCTTTCGGAGGCTTGTTGAACGACGAAAAGACGGCATTGCATCAATGGCGCGATTGACGGTCTGTGCCATAGGCCCTGCAACGGCTAAAGCGATAGATGCGGCTGGCGTTCGCGTGGATGTGACGGCGACGGACTCGAAAGCCGAAGGCGCACTGCGAGCCATTATCGAGCACGCTGGCAGTAAGGAAAAGATGAAAGGTCTGCGGCTGCTCATACCGCGAGCGCGAATCGCAAGAGACGTTCTGCCATCAGAGCTTCTCAAGCTCGGCGCTGAAGTTGACGCGGTCGAAACTTATCAAACAGTGAAGCCTGACATTGATGCCAAAGTCGTTATCAGACTTTTTGCTGAAGACAAAATAGACGCGATAACTTTTACCAGTTCATCTACTGTTTCAAACTTTGCTCGACTGGTTGGCGCGAGCGATCTATCAAGTCTTTTGCATGGGGTGTTAATCGCTTGTATAGGCCCTGTCACTGCGCAGACGGCTTTCGAGCACAAGCTTAAAAACATCACGCAGCCCGAATCCTACAATTCAACTGCGCTCGTTGAAATGATAGTCCGCTCAATCGGCAATGTGTAAACAAGCTAGATTCTCTCTCTCCATGCTGCAATAATCTATCCAGCAATCGTTCATTAAAAGCAGCTTCGCTCAACGGGTAATTTATGAAACGAACTTCAATAATCGGATTCATCTTCGCTTCGATAATATCGCTCGCGATCACGCTATCTGCATTCGCTTCGCATCAGTCGCCTCAAGACGAGCAGAAGGCCGATAAAGATCAGGATTCTGTGCGACTCAGCGCAACGCTTGTGCAGGTTCCTGCAATAGTCACAGACCGCACGGGAAAATTGGTGACCGACCTGACGCAAAAAGATTTCACAGTTTATGAAGACGGCAAGCAACAACCGGTCGCCATGTTCGCTACAGTAAAACAACCGTTCAACGCCGTGCTTCTGCTGGACACTTCAAACAGCGCGCAAGACAGGCTCCGCGCGATTCAAAGCACCGCCGCCAGCTTCACACATCAGCTTGAGCCGAAAGATCAAATGATGGTCATTTCATTTGATAACGAAATCCGGCAACTCACGGATTTCACCAATGACGCGAAAGAGCTTGAGGCGGCAATCAGAGGTACAGAATCGGGCTTCGGCAAATTGCTCTACGAAGCTGTGACTCGCGCGCTCGAACAACTCCGCGACCGGGAAGGCCGCCGGGCTGTAATTCTTTTCAGCGACGGCGTTGACATGCGCAGCATAGAAGCAACGGTCGAAAGCTCTACTCGATTGGCCGAAGAGATCGGAGCAGTCATCTACGTTGTGAGATTCGACACGCGATGGTGGCTCGAAGCCGAAGCGCGCAGCCACGAAGCAGAGAGATCGAAAACAAATTTACCGGGCAACATTGATGGCCGCATACCTCTGCCGCCGGAGTTTGGCGGCCCCGAAGTTCCATCCAACCCCGAAATACCCGCGCCAAAAGCGCCGCGAATAGAGATCGGCGGAGGCGGCATTGAAGTTGGGTCGCCGCGCCGTCAGCCGCCTGTTGTTTACGATCCCGGCAACGTAAACACTCCCACGCGGAGAGTGCCTGAGCCGGAAATGTCCGACCCGCTCACCAAAAACCTGAACAAGTTGTATGGCGAAGCCAACGCTTATCTGCAGACGCTCACATCTCGGACTGGCGGGCGGATATTTGAAGCCGAAACATTCGAGACCACACGATCAGCCTTTGCAAGAATAGCTGACGAGATGCGCAATCTTTATATGCTCGGTTATTATCCTCCGACCAATCGCCGAGACAACAAATACCACAAGATCAAACTGGAAGTTGCGCGCAAGGACGTTCAAGTCCGCGCACGCACCGGATATAGAGCGGAAGGCAATAAGCAGTAAGCAGTCAATTTAAGATTTCAAATTTGAGAAGCTGTTTGAGAAGCTCCGTAGGAGCGACCTGTCTATAGTTTCAGCAGGTTGAATATTTTCTGTAGCTC
>DATEKX010000304.1:0-13980 GCA_035277165.1 Blastocatellia bacterium
GGCGAAGCGGGCATCGTGCGCCACCCGACGGCGCTCAAAATTTATTTAAAACTGACAGGTCGCTCGACCGCGCTTAAGGCGGGCGATTACAAATTCGCTTCCCCGATTTCGCCGCTTCAAGCCATAGACAAAATAGTGCGCGGCGAAGTCTATCTCGAACGCGTTACGATACCCGAAGGGTACAACCGGTTTGAGATAGCCGAGACTCTTGCAACAAAGACTGGCAAGGCAACGCCCGAAGAGTTCCTTCGCATAATTAATGATCAGTCGCCGATTGAAAAGATTGCGCCCGAAGCGCGCAACCTCGAAGGCTATCTCTTCCCGGACACCTACAACTATAGCCCTAAGACCACGCCGGAAGAATTGATTCGCGCGATGGTCAATCGCTTCGACGAAGTGTTCACGCCTGAATGGGCGACGCGCGCAAGCCAGCTTGGACTTACGGTCAACCAGATAGTCACGCTTGCTTCGATCATCGAGAAAGAGGCGAAGGTGCCGGACGAGCGCCCGCATATGGCTTCGGTCTTCTTCAACCGGCTGAAAATTGGAATGCCGTTAGGAAGCGATCCGACTTTCATCTACGCGGCGCTGCTTGCGAATGATTATGACGGCAACCCGAATCAGCCGCGCCATCGCACGCGGCTCTCGCCTTACAATACATATCTGGTTTCAGGCTTGCCTCCGGGCCCGATAGCGTCGCCCGGTCGCGCGTCGCTCGAAGCCGTGCTCCATCCCGACAACACGGATGACCTGTATTTCGTAGTGAGCGGCACAAGCGGGCGACATAAATTTTCGCGCACAGCCGCAGAACATGACATCGCAGTGCAAGAGTATCGCCGCCAGCAGCGCGAAGCTCGACAATAATAGAGATGAAGATAAATAGATGATGATGTGAAGGGGTGATGCTACTGAGTTAGGCTATCACCCCTTCACTATTTCATCTTTCTTGAGGCGGGCGTTCGCTGAGGCGCAGAGATACCGTTGTGCGATTGTTATTGCGAAGCAACTCGACCTGAACCGTATCACCGGGCTTTTTGTCTTGCAGCGCGTTTTGCAGGTCGTCGGCATTGCTGACTTTCTTGCCGTTAATCGTCAGCAATACGTCGTTGATTTGTTGGAGCACTACGTTACCCCAACCGTCCTCGCCTACATTTGCGCCGCGAAGCCCGGCTTCTGCCGCGCCGCTGCCGCGAGCGACTGTGCCTATAATGATGCCTTCTTCAACAGACAGATTGAATCTGCGCGCCGTGCGGCGGTCAAGCGGAAGCAGCGAGATGCCGAGCCACGGGCGCGATACGTAGCCTTTGCTGATCAGATCAGGAACTATCTTCTTCGCAATATCAACAGGCACGGCGAACCCGATCCCGACCGAGCCTCCGCCGTTCGGGCTGTAGATCGCGGTGTTGATTCCTATCAACTCGCCTTTTGCGTTGAGCAACGGCCCGCCTGAATTGCCCGGATTGATCGCTGCGTCAGTCTGAATCGCGCCGTTGATCGTTCTACGCGAAGCAGGGTCGCGAAGAGGTCTTTCAAGTCCGCTGATGATGCCTGTGGTCAAAGTGCGCTGAAGCCCGAATGGGTTTCCAATTGCCAGCACTTTCTGCCCGACTTGCAACCCCTGCGATGCGCCGAGGCGGACGACCGTGAAACGATGATCGCTCGACGGTTCGATTTTGATGACCGCCAGATCGTTGTCGCGATCAGTGCCGACTAGTGTCGCCGGATACTTGTCATTTTCTACCTGCACTTCAAGCTGTTGCGCGCCGGAGACGACGTGATAATTCGTCAGAATATAACCCTTCTCATCTATGATCGAGCCAGAGCCAGAGCCTTCGGAAGGAAAGACTCCGAACAGCCCCTGTTGATAACCACGATTCGTGATATTGACAACGCCGGGACTGACGGCATGATAGATTTCAATATTATTCTGTTCGTCGGTTGCCACCGTAGGATCGGCGACGGCTATGGGTTCAAGACTGCCACTGAAAACTGACGCTGAATTATTCCCTGACCGGTCAAATGCGCGTTGCGCGAGCACGATTACCAGCGCCGAAAAGACCGCCGCTAACATAGCAATCGCCACCAGTTGTTTGCCTGACACTCGATACATACAAAAGCCCTCCTTCGTCGTTGCTTGCGCCGCAAGCAGATACTTTTATGTTAATCCAAAATATCTCGCCTGTCAGCCAATCAATAACGCGAGAGATATGGCTGCGGTTGCATCATTTTTGATCAAAGGATGATTTCGCTGTCCAGGCAGTAAAGAAGCGTAGAGCTAAGGCAAGAGATCAAAGGGTTGTTGATTATTGATCTGGCGGTAGATAAAAAACTGATGCGCAGCCGAGGTTGAACCATCAAGCTTGCGCATCAGCTTTACCCACATTTTCCATAATGTTCGTTTCGTCCGGTTAAACCACCGTCCGACGACCGCTCAACAGGTTGAGGATCAATACTACTGCAGCGATGACGAGCAATAAGTGAACCAATCCACCGCCAACGCCACCGATTAGACCCAGTAACCACAGAACCAGCAATATAACAAAAATTGTCCAAAGCATAATTTCCCTCCCTCAGTTCCGTTCTAAATTTTCAATTCCTGCCATCCGTATCGAGCGCCGTATGCCGCATCGAAATCGGAAGCCTTTCGCATAACTGACAATCTACACTAGAGCAACGGTTGTGCCACGAGAGCGTAGCTTTGCCGAAGTAAAAAAAGGCTTGATTTATAGGCACTCTGCCGCCAGCAAGAGCGCAATCGTTAGACAATCGTATGCGTTTATTGCACAAAGACTGTATTAAATATTTCAAGCGGGTGCGTGATGCCGTGGCCAGACTTTCGTGATTGAAGGTAAGAAGCCTGATGCGTCGTCAGAATGAATATAACTCGTGACTTTGATTTCCTGAGCACTGATCTCGGCGAGGTTAAAAGAATTCTTCAGTCGTTCGCTGCCTCGCCCTCGCAAAGAAGCGGCAGTCCCGGCTTGGACAAGTAGAATTCTGTGTCCGGCCTGACTGTGCATTGTGATATGCGATTCGTGCAGGTGTCCTGTCAACACCATATCAACTCCGCATTCTGCGAATAATTTCAAAGCGCGTTTAACCCCGCCGACCGTGTCTTCGTGCTCGAATCCCGGCGGTTGAACAAGCGGATGATGAACTACGAGCGCTTTGAATTTGTCCGATGCAGGCAGGCATAGCCGCTGCTTGACGGCCTGAAGATCTTCGCTGTCGATGACGCCTCCTTTGATTGTCAAACTGCGCGTCGAATCAAGCCCCATCACTAACAGTTCGTCATCTTCGTAAGCGGGGTTCAGATCGCTTGTTATCCATCGCTTGTATTTTTCGAGTGGCGAAAAGAAACGGTCAACCACATTCCAGAGCGGAACGTCATGATTGCCGGGCACGACGATCAAAGGCGCGTTTATCCGGTTGAGGAATGCGCGCGCCTCGCGGAACTGTGACGTGCGCGCGCGCTGCGTCAGGTCGCCCGAAACCGTAACGACCGTCGGCTTGATAGTTTCGATCTGAGCCAGTATGGCTTCAGCCCAGTTCGGCGCTTGCGGCCCGCCGAAATGTATATCGGAAAAGTGCAGAATCGTTTTCATAAAATCTAACTCGATAACTGAAGAATCAGGGCGCAGGATTTTCTATCTGCTCCCTTTTCGGCACGACTACGCGAAGGCCGCCGGGTATTGAAGAGTAGCGAAGCGGCGAATGAAGCTTACACACTTCGCCATCGAGCGCCACGTGTATTCGCTTCTGTTTCGTAGTGATGATGACTTCTGCTGCCGTGTCGTTTTCAAAGCTCTCAGCCTCTTCAAGCTTATGTACGAAGCTGTGCAGCGTTATTCGCAGTAGCCCTGCGCGTCCTTCATCCCGTAGCAAATATATGCCGAGCCGTCCTCCATCCATCTGTTTGCGCTCGGTCAGATTGCCCGGCTCAAGCTTGTACTCATTGTTGCTGATAAGCGTCAGCGGGCAACGGCGATTTATGCTCCTGCCGTTGAATTGCGCTGTGATACGCAGGAAGCGAAAGCGCGCAAGAGTTATTATCGAAGCTAGTATCAAAGCAGGCCAGCGGCCTATTCTTTTGCGCCACACCTGGCGCAATCGCACTTGATCTGCGTAAAGCCCCAAACTGGAATTGTTGATAAAAATTCTTTCATTGACCGACACCACATCTACAGCTCTCACCTCTCCTGAGCAGATTGCAGCCGCAGCTTCTTCGAGATTGAGCGATACTCCCAGATCGTGCGCGAAATGATTAAGCGTGCCGAGCGGCAGCACGCCAAGCGCAACATCGCATCCGACAATCTGCGCTGCGACTGAGCTGACCGTTCCATCACCGCCAGCCGCAACTATCACGTCGTAATGCTCGTCACGCATACTTCGCGCGATTGCAGCGACTTGTTTGCCGTTCGCAACTTCGATTCGCGCTTGCGCGCCGTTGCGCTCAAATATTGCGCTGATCTGATTTTCAAGCTCCTTGCCTTTGGAAGACCCGGCAGTTGCATTGATGATGACGCCTAGTTTTTGCACTAGGATTAGCATACAGGATTAAAAAGTCGGGATACAGTTGGGCTTTTAAGCTGGCGTGATAATGGATTAAAACAAAAGAGCTGAATGGCGAACGTCGCCATTCAGCTCTTATTATTTACTTGCGGTTTTTTGACGGCTACCTTGAGTTGATAGTTATCTTGAGAGACTTGGATGCGGTTTGCCCGATTTGATCTCTTACCATAACCACAAAGGAAAAGCCTCCGGCTGCTGTCGGCGTTCCGCTTATGACTCCTGTGCTGCTATTGAGCGTCAGGCCAGTCGGAAGGAAGCCGGAAGCAATTGACCATGTGTAAGAAGGCGTGCCTCCTGTTGCTGTTACCTGTTTGCTGTAGGGCGTCCCCTTGATGCCCGTAGCAAGCGTTGAAGTCGTTATGGCAAGCGGCCCGCCGCCGCCGCCCGGTTGAGACACGGTAACGGCTAAGTTCGTGCTGAGATTGCCGAACGCCCCAACACCATCCTGAGCCATGCGCCACTGGAAGTTGTAGGTTCCTGCCGCTGCCGGTGCAGTGATGTTGAATGTGAACGTAGCATTAGAACCCGGTGCAACCGATGAAGCGAGGTTAACGCGGTTCAATCCCCAAGTGGTGTTGCCTGTGGGATTCTGCGATTGCAGGCTGTATGTGCCTGCTGCCCACGTAGTCGTTCCGGTGTTCTGCATCGTCACGCTGACGCTTGTAGTCTGCCCTGTGTTCAACGAAGATGGCACGCTTTGCGTCACAAACGATGCGCCATTAGTTCCGCCGCCACCGCCGCCGCCGCTTGTGACATTGACCGCGACGTTCGTGCTGGACGAGCCGAAGAAAACACTATTTTGCTTCATCCCCCATTGGAAGTTGTAGGTTCCAGCCGCTGCTGGCGCATTGACGTTGAATGTGAAAGTGGCTTGCCCGCCGGGCGCAACCGAAGAAGCAAGCGCGACCTGGCTCAATCCCCATGTGGTGTTATTGTCCGGGTTGCGCGAACCTAAGAAGTAAGTGCCCGGCGCCCACGTAGTCGTGCCCGTGTTCTGCATCGTAACCGAAACAGTAGCAGCCTGCCCTGCGGTCATCGAAGACGGCACGCTCTGCGTCATAAACGATGCGCCATTAGTTCCGCCACCACCGCCGCCACCGCCAACTGTCACAGGCACATTCAGCGTCATGTCTCCAAAGAAGCCTGCGGTGTCTTGAACCAGTTGCCATTGGAAGTTGTAAGTGCCGGGAGTAGTCGGCACTGTGACGTTGAATTTGAATGAGGCTGTTGATCCGGGCGATATGCTCTTCGCTAATGTTACGCGGTTCATTCCCCAGTTCATGTTGTTAGTGGGAGTCTGCGAGCCTAGCTTATAGCTCAGAGGAGACCAGTTGGTCGTCCCTGTATTTTTCATGTTGATGGTCACAGCATAGGTCTGCCCCGGAGTCCACGTTGCAGGAAGGATCTGCGATATGAACTGTGCACTGTTGGGATTGCCGCCGCCACCGCCTGTAACGTTGATGGAAACGTTAGTGCTCGCCGCTCCGAATGCACCGACGCCGTTTTGTAACATTCCCCATTGGAAGTTATAAGCTCCGGCAAGGCCGGGTGCAGCGATGTTAAAAGTAAATGTGGCTTGCCCGCCGGGCGCGACCGAAGAAGCAAGCGCGACCTGGCTCAATCCCCATGTAGAATTTCCTGTCGGGTTGCGCGAACCTAAGAAGTAAGTGCCCGGTGCCCACGTAGTCGTGCCCGTGTTCTGCATCGTAACCGAAACCGAAGTTGTCTGCCCTGTGGTCATGGAAGATGGCACGCTCTGCGTGACGAAGGCTGCGTTATTAGTTCCGCCGCCGCCACCGCCGCCGCTTCCAACCTGTATGGAGAGGTTCGTAGACATCTGCCCGAATGGCGTGCTGGCATCTCTGGCCACTTGCCATTGGAAGTTATAAGTGCCCGGCGTCGTCGGCGCGACGGCCTGGAACGTGAGATCAAGCTGTCCGCCGGGCGGCACTGTGAAGTTGGTAAGCAATACAGTATTGCCTCCCCAATTCACGTTGTTGAATGGGTTTTGTGAAAGCAGTCTAAGCCCTGTCGCGCCCTGCCATGTTTGAGTGCCTGTGTTGAGCCAGGATACGGTTGCGTTAAATGTTTGGCCAGGCGTGAGTGTCGAAGGAACGGACTGCGACAGGAACAACGAATCATATTGCGTTCCCGCAGCGGTGACTGCGATGGAAAGAGCTTTCTGCGCAGTCCCGGAAGCAGAGTCCGCTACTTGCACTGTGAAGTTAAATGTACCCGCTGTAATCGGCAATCCTGTGATCGTGCCTGTTGGGCTTAAGATCAAACCGGGCGGAAGTGCGCCGGAAGCCAGGCTCCAACCATAAGGCGGCGTGCCGCCTGTGGCGGAGAGCGTTTGCGAATAAGCTGATGCAACTGTGCCGCCCGCAAGCGACGAAGTTACAACCGACAGAGGGCCGGGGCCTCCTCCGCCTGTGCCCGGATAAATGGTAGTTATTCCGGCTATGTCATCTGGTTTCAAACTCGCGCAACGGCCATCGAAGTGAGCGAAAGCAAACATCGTTGCCGACGAGTCGGCTGAATGGCCCAGTCCCATCGCGTGGCCAAGTTCGTGCGTTGCGACTTCTTGAACATTGCAGTGATTGCCGAACGAGCAAGCAGCGAATGGGTTGAAAGAGACGAAACCTGCGGTGGCCTGACGATAAATCACGCCGTTGATGATTGTGGTATTTCCTGTCCAGCCCAGACCGCCGAGCGCCAGCGTGCTTGAACAACCCGAAGTCGGCGACCATCGCCCATCGCAGGTATTAAACAGAATCAGGTTCAATCCGAAAGTTTCGCGACAAGCGCCCGTTGTTCCGCCGCTCACAATTCGCAGAGATGTTCCGGGCGTATTCGACCATGCATTCATCGCCGCAGTTATATCGCTGATTGTTTCTGAGTTCGGCGCGCCTGCCGGATTGATCATGAAAGTGACGGGCTGGCCGCTGTCAGGCTCGAACCATCGCGGGTGCTGGCTGCTTATGTAAGTCCAATCCGCGTGAACGTCACCATGCCCGTTCACTTTATCGAATTCGCCAGGCTGCCTGAGCATCGGCGTATTGCTGTAGTATGTGTCTTGAAATTGCTGCGAGCGCTCCAGGTTCACATTCAACCTGTCTCGCACCATATCCATGTATGTTGATAGCTCCATGCGGTCTGTAGAGATGATGTCGGGCTGGCCGTTTTGCGATTGAGGACGCAGCACTGTGATATTGTCATCGGGGACTTGGCGAACTACAAACTCGTGGCCGGTCGCTTCGTCTTTTACGATTGAAAATTTGCCTAAGAACAATTGATGAGTGCGCAGGCTTCCGTCATTCCAGGTGTCGAGATAGAGCAGGACGTTTTCGCCGAGCCTGAATTCAGCATTGCCGTAGAGGGTAAAGCCGCGATTACCGACCTGCCCTCCCATTTCCTTAATCACGATTTTGCGGTCGGTTATCTGACCTTTGATGACTTCGCGAACCTTGATGGTTATGTATGTATAAATGCGTTCTTGCTGGTCGTCGAAACTGCTTTCGATTGAAAGAACTTTTCCGGTAACGATAGCTCGCGCGCTGATTATCAAATCGTCATCGGCGGGAACCATGAATGTTGATGCTAAACCGGATTGTGTGATTGCCAGCAGGCTTATAAGAAGGACTAGTGAATTAAACCATTTATGTTTTAGAACGCGCTCCATACTTGCCTCCATCAAGGGTTGCCCTTGAATTGAACTCTTACAAGCTTTGGAAACTGACACAGGACTTGACGCGTTCCCACATGCTAAAGGGCGGCTCTTAAGTTATTAAATAGGAGCCAACGCCAAAGCATCGCCTCTCGTCTCAGACAGTCGCTGCTTGATTTCAAACCTGATAAACCAAACAAAGGGGCTTGCCTGCTGAAGGATCAGGCTATTTGAACTGCTATCCCTAAAAGCTAACCCGAAACCCTGTAATGGCTCGTTGCTGCTGATGAGGGAGCCTGATTGATGCCTGACAAAAACTTTCTGGGGCCTAATTTAAGCTTCGGTAGCCGAAGTTAAACACAAGAAAAAATCTTTGTCAAACATTAAAGACAAAGCAAAACATAGACCATCGCAACGCGGTCGCGACTGCCCGCATAGAGTTGCTCGAAAACATTTTGGAGGCGTTCCCGGCTTGGGTTAAAAGAATGATTATTTGAGCAATCAAGATCGAAACTGAAAAAGCGAAAAGCTTCCAAAAAGAGATTCATACTCCCATTTTGAGCGCGACAAATAGTGTCACTTGCAGTCAAATTCAGTAAAGCATGGTTAGGAATAGTGGGGCTGTTAACTTTTGCGGGTTTGAATTTTTGCGCGGGCCAGTGTTTAGTATTCGGGTGCTTCGGGCCTCAGAGATCACAAGAGAAAAACTCGGTCGGCTCGCGTTGTGGGCAGCGGCGTTTGCTGTCATCGTTGCTGGCGCGATGCGCTACGTTGCGCAGCCGTCGTTCTGGCTCGATGAAGCGTTCGTTGCCGTGTCACTTCGCGAGCCTTCGCCGCAGATCATTTTTGCGCAGCTTGAATACGGGCAATATTTTCCTCGGCTCTACCTCGCCTGCATCGCCGCAATCAGAGAACTCTTCGGTTATCACATCTGGCCGCTCAGGCTTCTTCCATTCTTGTGCTTTGTAATCGCCACCGTGTTCTGGGCGCGATTGCTTGAAAAGAGGTCGCGGCACTTAGCGACACTCGCACTATTTGGCGCAGCGCTGCTTGTGGGCACAAGCTTCTGGCTGGATCAGGCGATACAACTCAAGCAATACACGTTTGATGTCTTGCTTGCGCTCATTCCGTTTCTGATTTCTGATGAGTTTTTCAAAGAGACTATTGTTGACGGCAAGCGCAAAACGCTTTTGATAGCGCTCGCGCTTGGGTGCCTCCTGTCTTATACATACCCCTTCGCGATAGGCGCTCGTGTTCTCGGATGGTATTTGCATCGAGGTCGGCGCGAAGGGTGGCATGTCAAAACGTCAGCCGTAATTATGTTAGCCGTAGCAATGACGCTCGGATTAATAACGGTGTGGCTGACAGACCATCGGTTCAACTTCAACGACCGCGCGGCCTATCTGGCATATTGGAATGACTGCATTCTCAGTTCGTGCTTCGAGCAGGGCGTAGGTCTGGCAGCTCGATTAATCACCAAGTTTTTATGGGGCTGGCATGGCCGCCAGCCGCCCGTCACTGCCGGAATGGTGATTCTGCAAATTCTTGGCATTTATTGGGTGATCAAAAGATGGAAAGCTCGCGATAAGACCGAGGACGCTTCCTGGGGGTCGCGCTCGATGGGGTCAATCATTTTGCTGTTTGGAGTAATACTGGCAAGCGGGCTTGTGGATTATCCAATCTGCGGAGGCAGAACAGTCCTCTTCACTCAAATTCATACTCAAATATTGGCTCTTGAAGGCGCGCTTTTTATATTGTCATTTTCGAACAGGCGCAGGGCGGTCGAAAGCCTCATGGCTCTCTTTATTTTGGTCGTGTTCATTTACTCAGGCCGAGCATATATAAATTATGTCAGAAGCGAGTCGGCTGAAAATCTAATGCCGATGCTTTCGCTGATAAAGCCTGACATTGCAAACACAGTCTGGGTGCATCCGTGTTCTGTGGCTCAGGTGAGGGCTTTGCCTGAACCGTTGCCGGTCGAGCAAGTCTTATTTGGCAGGGAAGCGAAAGGCGCAAAACTTGAACGTAGATCAACCGGAACAGAGATAGCGGCTCCGCAGCCCGGACAGAAAGCGTGGATAATCTGGACTCACCTGAGCGGCGAGTTTTGCCGTAAGCCATTAGAGCAAATTCGCAATCAGGCGCGAAGCTGGCAAATAATTCATGAAGGCCCCGACAGGGGTTTGGCGCTCGCAGAGTTTTAGCCGTAGTTACCGCGCGCCATCAGTTGACTTTCATTCAATCGGCCCTTTACTATCGCATTCACGGCGAGAGCAAAGAATTCGAATGAAGATTTCAGTGGTCATTCCCGTCTATAACGAAGCGGCGACGGTCGCAGAGTTAATCAGCCGCGTGCAGGCAGTAGACATTTCCAAAGAGATAATCATGGTTGACGATGGCTCGACCGACGGAACGCGCGAACGCCTCGCGCAACTCGAACACCGGTACGATAACCTGCGCATCTTTCTTCAACCGAATAATCAAGGCAAAGGCGCTGCGTTGCGCCGCGGATTCAAGGAAGCGAAGGGCGATTACGTTCTCGTGCAGGATGCAGACCTCGAATACGACCCGACGGATTATCCCGTGTTGCTCAAGCCGCTCATCGAGGGCAAAGCCGATGTCGTATATGGCTCGCGCTTCCTGACAACCAAAGAGCATCGCGTGTTGTTCTTCTGGCATTCGGTAGGCAATCGGCTTCTCACGCTCATCTCTAACATGTTCACGAACCTGAATCTGACCGATATGGAGACCGGCTACAAGGTTTTCAAACGCGACATCATTCAAGCAATCAAGCTTGAGCAAGACCGTTTCGGCTTCGAGCCTGAAGTGACCGTGAAGATAGCGCGGATGAAACTGCGCATTTACGAAGTCGGCATCTCTTATTACGGTCGCACCTACGAAGAAGGCAAGAAGATCGGATGGAAAGACGGCGTTAAAGCTCTATGGTGCATATTGAAATATTCGATCAAGACTCCTCACACTCCTTATCGCCCGACCGAACACGCATCGCCTCAACCTGCCGCAAACAAAGCGTTGGATCATTCTTAACGCAAGCGTATTATTTAATCTCCGGCGTTTGCATAGAAACACCTTTTGATATTCAATTGTATATCCGTACGTTCGCCCGTGCATAACTTACAAACCAGACGATCCTGAGGCCATAACTTATGTCTCGGAGAACATCTATCACCAGGCGTAGGCTGTACATCGTTATAATTATGTCAATCGTACTTGCAGCGCTCTACTCACCCTTCTCCTTTTCAGCGAGACTGCGCCATAAGGTCAAAAGAGCGCTTGTCGCCGCAGAAAAAAGTCTGAGCGAATGGCGAGGCTATAAGTCTGGGCTTATATCAATTAAGGGAGAAACCGGACTGGCAGGAGCGCAGGTTCAGGTTCTCGATTCCAAATCGGGTTGGGCTTCTCTATGCGACCTTGAAGGGCGATTCACGATACCTGACATCGTGTGGTACTCGAACGCAGGCTACGAGTTAATTGTTTCTACTGATGACAGCAAAGGTAAGAAGATCAAAATAGATGCTCCGTCAACATTTCCGCCTGACGGTGTAATGGAAGTCGGGAGATTGCCTCTTGATGATGCTATTGAGGTTGCT
This sequence comes from Blastocatellia bacterium, assembly GCA_035277165.1. Lineage (GTDB taxonomy): Bacteria > Acidobacteriota > Blastocatellia > UBA7656 > UBA7656 > DATEKX01. The sequence goes on from DATEKX010000304.1 coordinate 11,851, forward strand.
CAGGAGCGACTGCCGGGAATGAATCTGGTCTCTTTTCAGCGATATGATTTCCAGAACAGAGACTACTATAGGAAGCTATACGAAGATTTGACCGCCGGAAAAACTTCGCATGAAGAGAATGTAGATGCGGTCAATAATTATATCGCTAAACGGCTCAATTATAATGAGACCCAGTGGGATTTAGGCTCGCCGCGACGAGTCATTGATCAAGGCTCGCAATACTGCGGTCACTTGAGTCTGGCGATGGCTACCGTTCTGGCAGTCGGCTATTCGACAAGAATAGTCAATATGCGAGATGGTGCCGACCCGCCAAATACTCATGTGGTTGTCGAGGTTTTCTATAAAGGAGAGTGGCATCTGTACGATCCCACCTATGGGGTTGCGTTCAAGGATAAAGATGGCCGAGTAGTCAGCTATAAAGAACTCAGGCTTGATCCCGGTCTGATTTCGGAAGAGACATTTTCGGCTTTCCGTCAACTATACCCTAAAACGTCTTTTTACCGGCTGCGAAACATTTACAATTCCGGCTATCATCATTACCTCAGTCTGACTTTCCAATGCTCTCAATTTTGTCATGCGTGGTGGGATTATCAAGACGGCCTGAATTATGTTCCATCCGGCGGAAGAGTCTGGCTTGCAGCGGCGGGCATTTGTCCCGGTACGCGCGTCATATATCACATCCGAAAAGCCGATAGTAATGAAGACGAGATGACGTTTTCGTCTCAAGGGGCAGGTAATTCGGTTTGCGTCCTCAATCAAGAGCAATCACCTCCCCTGGACCTTGCGCGAGGCTCGTATAAAGTGTTTGTTGATTTGGAAGACGGAAACATACGAACTTCTAACTACGGCACTCCAACTCTGATTACAAACTGGAAGCTGAGCGTGAATCTGGAAATAAAGTGATTCGCAGGCCGTCAGCGCAGTAAACAAGCAACCGGGCTTGCCCGCGCCGGAATCCAAAAAGCCAGGCATGATTACGATGATGAAAAGAAAAACCGAATCGATTATCGCGCTGCTGTGTTTGACTGCGCTGCCCATTTCTTCGATCAGCCAGAACAATAACATCAACCCTGCGATTCAAACTCAGACTGCCGCGCGCCGCGCGCCTGTTTTGGGCACAGACATGTCTTTCGCTTCAACCCCTTCGCCTTTAATTGAAGGCTGGCTCGACAAGAATAAAGGCGACGCTATGGCCGAAGCGTTTCGAGCGACGGGCGTGAGAAGTTTGCGATTTCTATTTGGCGGCCTGTATTCGCCGCGCGGAACGGAAGCGACAGAAGCGCTCAAGGTGGAAAACAAGCTGACGAATAAGTACGCATGGTTTGCTCTGGACGCTTATATTGATTTCGTGGCCGCGCACGACTTCACGACGATCATCGGCGTCAACGTCGAAGAAGGCCCTGCCATCGCGCGCGATTCAATCGAAAGATTCATCAAGCGCGGATTGAAATCGAAGATTGTCGCCGTCGAGCTTTCAAACGAACCCTGGCTAAACCCGCGCCCCTGGCAACCCGAAGAATATGCCGCGCGTGCTGCCGATGTGATCGAGCAACTTACACCGCTGGGCGTGCCTTTTGCGCTGCCGTTGACGGTAGGCTCTGACAACAAGACTCCGACAAAGCTCACGGACAACGAATGGAATACGAGAATGCTCAAGACGCTCGCATCTCGCATTGATTTGAAAAGCAGGTCGGACATTTACGGCGTGCTGCATCTTTATTCGGGCGGCGTGCGAAGCAAGAGCGTGGATTTCTTCAACAACGCCGTCAGGCCATTCGCTCCGCAAATGCGATACCTCGTCACGGAGTTCAACATTCGTTTGAGCCTCGAAGGCAATCCGCACCTGACGAACAAGTACGCAATGGAGTTTGCGCGCAAGCTGGCCGATGTGATGAGCCGCCCCGAAATCGAAGCCATGTACACTCATTCAGTTCCATCTCACTCGATACTGTACTGGTCGAACGGCAGAAAATACGCGACCGTTGTCGGAGGGCGCGATGAAAAATTGACGGGCGATCAAATGACGCGCGGCTGGCATGTTACTCCTACGGGAAAAGTTTACAGACTTTATTCGGAACTTGCGTACAACGGCGACGTGATAACTTATCGTGGAGGCGACAAACAAATTTA
>DATEKX010000305.1:0-5728 GCA_035277165.1 Blastocatellia bacterium
CTCGCCTTGTCCATCTCATACTTTCAACACACTTCGACCTCAACTGTCACGGCGCAGAGCGTGACACCAGCCGCACTCAATGAGCTATCGATTGACGACGGCTCTCCTGAATGCATACTGGGTTCGTCTCCTGCAATCAAGGGCAAACCCGGTTTCGGATGGGTTAACCAGCTCACGCCTGCAAGTTATCCGGCGACATTGCGCTCAATCACTATCGGCTTCAACCGCTCAGGCGCTATAGGCCACGAAGTCAAACGCGATGCGCCATATCGCATAGCCATCTACCTTGATCCTGAAAAAGATGGGCCGGGCGATAACCAGCAACCTGATGCTTCGTTCATCGGGCGTGTGCGCGGCGATTTTGAATCCATAATGACATTCAGCCTCGTCACGCCTCTGACGATCCAAAGCGGCAGCTTTGTCGTCGGCGCGATAGATGAATTCGGCATCACGGATTTTGCTGCGCTGTATGACGTCCCGGGCAAATCCAGTCCTGCTGGTACGGAATCATTCGTTACATTCGACAGCGGCGGCCTGTGGGCAAAATTTTCCTACCTGATGTTCTCTGGCACATCTTTCTGTGAACACCCGGGCAGCTTCATAATCCGCGCGACAATCGAAACAGGCGCAGTGGACACGGCGACGTTTACGAAAATTCAAGACCCGCTCGCGGTCGAACCGTGGTCTGTGCTTGCCACTTTCCAAACCACTTATGTGACCAATCTTGTTTCTGACAATATGACTGTCATCAAAACGATAGACGGGTCTTTCCAAAATGTCGCGGTGGGCGACGGCCCCGGAGGTGTGCCTGATGGGCCATTTGGCATCGCGCCTCTTTTCCCGGCCAGTAAACTGTTCGTCACGCTATTCGGTTCCAACACAGTTCCATCGAAAGAGTTCCCCATAGATTATTCGACGGTTGGAGAAGGCAAGGTTGCTGTTATGACGATAGGGGCTAACGGCGCTTTAACTCAGGCGCTCACAGTCAATGTTGGCAAAGGGCCGCGCTTCCCCGCAATGGTGCCTATCAACGGCGGAAAAATTTATGTTCCTTGCGGAGGCGCGAACCGCGTTGACGTGATAAGCGGCGTAACGAATCAGAAGATCGCTGAAATTCCTGTGGGCCTCGATCCGTCGAGTTGCACTGTTTCAATCAACAATTCCAAAGTCTACGTCACCAATTTCGGCGATGGCAGCATTTCGGTCATTGATCCGAAGACCGATCAAAAGATCAAAGACATACCTGCTCCTCACGTAACACTTCCAACTCCTGTCGGAGCGACCGAACCGCCTGCGGCTCCGCTTCTCAAAAATCCATGGCAAGGGGCCGTGTCATTGGCGAATGGCAATTTCTATGTCACGTACTGGGGGACTGAAGGAGACGTTTTTCCGAACGGAGCTATCGCAGAATTCGACACCTGCAGAGATGAATTCGTTCGCGCTACTTTAGACGACACGACGCGCGGCAGCGCATCGGGCAGTGCAGGCGCGACAGGCATAGCCGCGCCAGATGCGCCGCTCGCGCTCGACCCCATGACGGGCACGACGCCGGGAGCGGGCGGCGGTGGCGGCGGGCCATTCGGCATCGCACAGTGCGACAACAACCTGCTGGCCTTCACCAACGATGCGCGTGGAATCGCAGGTCTGCTCGATACGCGCATAGATCAGGTAGTCTCTGCCCCGCCCTTTGTTCTGGCTTCCTGCCCGAAGCCGCGCGGCATAAGCTGCGCGCCTGACCCGAAACAGGATTTGCCACCAACCGTTGAGCAGCAAATTCGCCTCGCCTATGTTGCTTGCGGCCAGCCCGATAATTCTGTGATCATTTTCAATGTGCCCAGATTCACTCAGAACATCGCAGGCTTGCCTGTGGTCGAGTCAATTGAGGTGGGCGGCAAAGTAAAAATCAAAGGCGAAGGTTTTACGCCAGCAATAAAAATTGAGGTTATTGCGCCCGGCACGCTCACCTGCCTCACGTTTGATAAAGATTTTAAGATCAAAAAGAGCGGCAAGCTGATAGAGCAAAAAGGCAAACTGAGCAACGGCCAGAAGCTACGCGACATTCCGGGCGCGTTCTTACGATTGACTCACGTAGATGGGACGGTGTTGATTTTTCCAATATCAGGATGAGCGCCATAGCCAGGATTGACTCATTGACAATTCAAGCGATGGGTGAATGATTAAATCAATGAGTCAATCGTTCCAGTTCCAAATCACGGAAGAAGACGCGGGCCGCCGTCTCGATGAATTCCTTGAATCGAGATTCGGCGGCCTGTCGCGCATGCGAATAGCCAACCTCGTCAGCGCGGGCGTTTGCACGATAAATCGAATTGCGGCGCAACGAGGCTGGCGCGTAGCGGCAGGTGATCTTGTAGAGATAGCTTTCGATGAAGGCGCTCCGACGGCGATGGAGCCTGACGTTGTGCCGCTTGAAATCCTGTACGAAGACGAGCATCTGATCGTAGTCGTCAAGCCAGCCGGGATGCTCGTTCATCCGACCCTGAATGTCAAACGCGGCACGCTCGCCAACGCGCTGGCTTATCATTTCAATCGAGACTTCTATAACAATCAGCAATCAGCAATCACAACTCCCGCGCACGGCCAGCAGCATTCGCTCGAAAGGCCCGGCCTCGTCCACAGGCTCGACCGCGCTACATCAGGTTTGATGGTCATAGCCAGAACCGATCATGCATTGAGCCGCCTGTCGCGCCATTTCCAGCGAAGGCTTGTCGAGAAACGTTACCTCGCGTTGGCTCGCGGACGAATGAGCGAAGACGGAGGCGAGATGAATGCTCCGATTGGCCGCGATGACGAACGACGCCCTCGCTGGTGGGTGATAGAGAATGGCAAAACCGCTGTGACCAGATTCAATGTCCGCGAGAGATTCGATCAAGCAACGCTTGTTGAGTTAGAGCCGGTCACTGGCCGCACAAATCAACTGCGAATACATTGCGCTTATTATGGCCATCCTATTCTCGGCGACGAGCTTTATGGAGCAGATGACTCATCTGGAATCACGGATGACCATCCTGCGCGGCTGTGCCTGCACGCATGGCGGCTCGCGTTTCATCACCCGGCAAACGGCGAGTGGATGGAGTTTGCTTCGCCTCTTCCAGATACAATCGCTCGATTTGTTGACGCGCTCAGAAAACAGTCGCACTTTTATTAGAGCATGTTTTAGCAGTCCCGTCAGGGACGACCTGTCTATAGTTTCAGCGTTCGTAATATTTTCTGTAGCTCCGTATTAACAGGTCGCTCCTACGGAGCTGCAAATCAACGGCTCAACCGCTGCTATAGACAGGTCGCTCCTACGGAGCTTATTTCCAGCACAACCTCTTATACTCGCCCGCCGCATACTGTTTTCCTTTCCGTCGCGCCGTGTGTGATGTACCATAAAACGCGCGACGAAGTTGCTGTGTCGCTCAAAGATTCATCGCGCATCAAGAGCGAAATGACCGAAATCGTCCGGCTAAACCCTGAGCACCCGCAAAAAGAGGCTATCGAGCAAGCCGCTGCAATCATTCGCATCGGAGGGTTGGTTGCATTTCCCACCGAAACAGTCTACGGGCTTGGCGCAGATGCGATGAACGAACGGGCTATTCAAAAAATTTTTGAAGCGAAAGGCCGCCCGGCAGACAACCCATTAATCGTTCACGTAAACAACCGATCTATGCTCGACCGCGTGGCCGAGCGTGTGACTCGGAAAGCCGAAGCGTTGATCGCAAAATTCTGGCCCGGCCCATTGACGCTCGTGTTAAAGCGCAGATCGGAAGTCGCGTTGTCAGTTTCGGCGGGCTTGCCTACAGTAGCCGTGCGCATGCCACAGAGCAAAGTCGCGCTTGAATTGATTAATCGCGCTGAGACTCCGATTGCCGCGCCGAGCGCGAATCGCTCCGGCAGACCCAGTCCGACATCAGCCGCGCACGTGGCGTTTGATCTAGGCGGGCGAATCGAAATGATTTTAGATGGCGGCACAACAAACATTGGCATTGAATCAACGGTGCTCGACATGACCGACGATGTCCCGCTGCTGCTCAGGCCCGGTTGGATAACACGGGAACAAATCGCAGAGACTACGGGGCCGGTCGAGCGCGCAAAAAAAGAAGAAGAGCTTGCGCGCTCGCCCGGCACTCGCCACCGCCATTACAGCCCGCGCGCCCGCGTCATCTTAATCGAACAAGATTCACCGCAATCAATCACAAAGCTTTGCAAAGATCACATCAGAGAAGGTGTTGTCGGTTTCATCGGGCACACACGGGTTGACATCTCTGACCGGAACTTTCACCCGGTCGTTTTAGAAAACAGCGCCGCCCGTTATGCGCATTCGATTTACTCTGCGCTTCGGGATATGGACGAGCGCGGCGTAGACTTCATCGTCGTCGAAGGCATCGGCGAAAGCGGCGAGGGCGCAGCCGTCATGGATCGCCTGCGCCGCGCCGCGTCGGAGGTTTTGTAATCAGCATGGACAATGAATCCATACGAAACTTTTGCCTTGCGCTTCCGCACGCGACCGAAGGCGTTCAATGGGACAATGACTTGTTGTTTCGCGTCGGCGGAAAAATGTTTGCCGTGATCGCTCTCGAACCAGAGGCGTCAAACAAGCTCGCATTCAAATGCACGCCTGAAAAGTTTGAAGAATTGATCGAATTAGACGGCATCATTCCTGCGCCTTACATGGCTAGGAACAAGTGGGTTTCGCTTCAAAGATTCGATGCGCTGAAGGATTCCGAAATCAAAAGCCTGATCAGGAATTCGTACGAGATGATCTTTCAAAAATTGCCGAAGAAAGTGCAGGCGCAACTCAAAGAAAGTTAAGCATTGCTGTTCGGGCAAGACTGACCACTATAATCAATGCGATAGGAGAAACATATGCAAGCACTCAAAAAACGGAGTCTCACAGAAGACGGGTTACAGTTTGTCGAGACAGAACCGGAGCCCCACGTAGGCCACAGCGATGTGAAGATTCGCGTCGAAGCGGCTTCGATTTGTGGCACTGATCAAAGCATCTATCAGATAACATCAAGGCCCGGCATGCGCGACGAGATGCTCGCTTATAACGGCGGCGATGTTGCGCGCTATCAACCGATCATCGTCGGCCACGAATTTTGCGGCGAAGTGGCAGAGCTTGGCGAAGACGTTGATCCGGGACTTGTGCGCATAGGCGATTACGTCACAAGCGAAATGCACATCAGTTGCGGCCACTGCCAGCAATGCCGCACGGGCCAGCGCCACATCTGCAAAAATATCCGCGTCAAAGGTCTTCATCTGGACGGCGCATTCGCAGAATATGTCGTCGTGCCATCGGAAAACCTGATCAACCTGGAAGACTTCGGCGGGCGCGAAATAATTCCGCCTCGTTTCGGCGCTTTCCTTGATGCGCTCGGCAACGCGGTTCACACGGTTATGGAAGGCGGCGTCGAAGGCAAAACGGTTGCGATACTTGGGTGCGGCGCGCAAGGATTGATGGCTGCGGCTGTGGCGCGCACGCTCGGCGCTACGCGAATTTACATCACGGACTTTTCAAATCCGCACGGCAGCTTTAGCGCCGGGCATCTCGCAAATCGATTCGAGACTGCGCGCGAGCTTGGCGCAGATTTTTGCTTCGACACGAACGAAGAAGCCGCGCCCGGCCAGCGCAAAGAGCTCTTCGAGCGAGCGAGCAGCGAACACGGCGGCGGCATTGATGTGATACTGGAGATGAGCGGAGCCGAAGCGGCTTATAACGACGCCG
>DATEKX010000306.1:0-7054 GCA_035277165.1 Blastocatellia bacterium
TCGCTCGGCGCAGGCAATCTCTACATCAAAAACGACAGCGTCAACGCCCCGACGCTTTCATTCAAAGATCGAGTGACGGCTGTCGCCATCAATAAAGCAATCGAGTTCAAGCTTGAAGCCGTCGGCTGCGCTTCGACGGGCAATCTGGCAAACTCTGTCGCGGCCAATGCGGCGGCGGCTGGCTTGCCCGCTTACATCTTGATTCCCGAAAACCTGGAACGCAGCAAGATCAACGCTACATCTGTTTATGGTGCGCGAGTCATCGCTGTGCGCGGCAACTATGACGAAGTGAACCGCTTGTGCAGCGAGATAGCCGACCGATTCCCCTGGGGATTTGTCAACGTAAATCTCAGACCGTATTACGGCGAAGGCTCAAAGACTTTCGGGTATGAAATAGCCGAGCAACTCGGATGGCGCGCGCCCGACGCCGTGATCGTGCCGATGGCTGGCGGCTCGCTAATCACGAAGATTCACAAAGGGCTGAAAGAATTTGAACAACTCGGGCTTCTTGAAAGTGAGGTTCACACACGCGTCTACGGCGCGCAAGCTACGGGGTGCAATCCGATAGTTGATGCGGTGAAGCGCGGCGCGCGCGACATTCGCCCGCTCAAACCTGCGACGATTGCAAAATCGCTCGCCATAGGCAATCCGGCTGACGGCTACCTGGCGGCTGGCGTGATCAAAGAAAGCGGCGGCTGGGCCGAAGACGTAACAGATGAAGAGATCATCGCAGGCATCCGTTTGCTGGCTGAGACCGAAGGCATCTTCACAGAAACGGCGGGCGGAGTGACCGTCGCCGTGACTAGAAAGCTCATCGAGCAGGGCCGCATCAAGCCGGACGATTTAACCGTGATCGCCATCACCGGAAACGGATTGAAGACTCAAGAAGCCATAGAGATTGCGCCGCCCCTGACAATCGAGCCTCGACTGAAACAGTTCGAGCAAGCGCTCGCGGGGCTTGCGGCTACCGCATAGAAATTTGGCTTATTGAAAGGAGAAACGAGATGTCACACAAAGTAATAATTCCCACGTTGCTGCGCAGATTGACAGAGAACGCCGATGCGGTAGAGGTCGAGGCCGAAACCGTGAAAGATATTTTAGACCGATTGGACGAGCGTTATCCCGGATTTCGCGCACGCGTGTGCGAAGAAGGAGGCCAGCTTCGCCGATTCATCAACATCTACATTGACGGCGAAGACGTGCGCTTTCTAGATAACCTGTCAACGCGAGTGCCTGAGCGCGCAGAGATTTCAATAGTCCCTGCCATCGCAGGCGGTTAATTTAAAAGAGTTGTAGGGGCAGGGCTTGTCCCTGCCCGAATCGCCGACAGGTGATGACCGTCATGGCGCTACGCACCATCCGGGCAGGGACAAGCCCTGCCTCTACACTTCGCTAGACACGCGGCGCGGGCGCTCAACCAGTTTGCCTTTGCAATTCGGGCAGACAGAATCCATCTCTTGTGTGCAAGTGCGGCAGAACGTGCACTCGTAAGAGCAGATGTATGCTTCGCCATCCATCGCGAGCGTCTTCAAACATCTTTCACAAACAGACCTCATCTCCAACGACATCCGCTTGCGCCTCCTTTCGATGATCTGCGGGCCTGCGATACTGGCGCACGTAATCCGGCAAGCTGATGCCTGATCGTAAACGGTCGTCTTTGATCGCATCATCCGCTACAAGTCGAAGCGGGAGCACTCCCGCCCACACATTGATTTCGTGATCTTCTTCATCATCAATCGGCGGGCCTGTGCGAATCTTTGCCGAAGCTTCCAAGAGCGGCAAAGCTAACACGGTTGTCGCTTTCATTTCGCTTTCGTTGGGCCAGCGAACTTCCGCCCATCGTCCCGGCACAACATGCTCGGTGAATGCGCGCAGCGCTTCCATTTTTTCTTCCGCTTCTTCAACAACTGTCGCCCGCCCAAAGACCACGACCGAGCGATAATTGACCGAGTGATGAAACGCCGAGCGCGCCAGCACCAGCCCGTCCAGCAGTGTCACAGTCACACAAACTTCTATGCCTTGCCCTAACGCTCGAAGCATACGGCTTGCCGCCGAACCGTGAATATACAAACAATCCCCCATTCGCGCATAGCCTGTGGGGATCACGAAAGGCTGACCGTCAACGACGAAGCCGACGTGACAGATGAATGCTTCATCCAGAATTTCATAAACCGGCGCGCGGTCGTACTCTGCGCGCGTCGGCAATCGTTTCAGCGTAGTTCGCTCGGTTTGTGCGAGTCTTTCCATTCCACATCACTCCCAATCACAATGTTTTTTCCAGCCTAACTCTAACAGGAATTGGCATGGAAACAAGTTCCATTCTGGCGTATATTGATAGTGCCAATTTTCACGAGGGCCGCGATGTCTAAACACTCGATAGCCGTTTCATTCACCACAGTTTCGCTCGATAGCTCTTCTCCTGATCCGCTCTATCGCCAGCTTTATGAATGGCTGCGCGGCGCTATTTTGACTGGTCAACTCAGGCCGGGCACACGGCTTCAATCCACGCGCGAGCTTGCCAATGAGCTTGGCGTTTCGCGCAACACAGTGATGAACGCCTTCGAGCAATTACTGGCCGAAGGCTATCTCGAAGGCCAGGTCGGGTCGGGCACTTACGTTTCGCGCGCGCTGCCTGATGACATGCTTTATATTCCGGCTTCTCGCTCGCGCACGCTCCGTCTTTCTCGAAAGGGGCGCGTACTTTCAGAGCGAGGCGCGGCTCTGGCCAGAGCTGCAGTCAATGCTTCATACAGTTCGATAGCCGTACGCGCGTTTCGACCCGGCACGCCTGCGCTCGATGCTTTTCCATCGGAAGTGTGGTCGAGGCTGCTTGCTCGGCACTGGCGTAATCCGCCGCGCGAGCTTTTGGGCTACAGCACATCGTCGGGGTACAAAGCGCTGCGCGAAGCAATCGCTTCATATCTGGGCGCTGCGCGAGCCGTCAACTGCGAACCCGATCAAGTGATCGTAGTCGCAGGCGCGCAGCAGGCGCTCGATCTGGTTTCGCGATTATTGCTCGGCCCCGAAGACGCTGCGTGGATAGAAGACCCCGGCTATCTCGGCACGCGCGCCGCCTTCATCGGCGCAGGGGCGCGATTGATCCCTGTGCCTGTGGATGAAGAAGGGCTTGACGTGGCAGCAGGAGAAGCGCGCGCGCCCGATGCGCGTCTGGTTTACGTTTCGCCTTCGCATCAATACCCGCTCGGCGTGACGATGAGTCTGGCTCGCAGGCTCGCTCTTCTCGAATGGGCCAACCGTTCTGGCGCGTGGATAATCGAAGACGATTACGACAGCGAATATCGCTACGCGGGCCGCCCGCTTGCGGCGCTTCAAGGGCTTGACCAGGAAGGCCGCGTAATTTATCTCGGCACGTTCAGCAAAGTCCTCTTCCCTTCGCTTCGCGTAGGTTACATGGTAGTGCCGCCTGATATGATAGATGCGTTCGCAGCCGCGCGCGGCGTGCTCAGTCGCTTCACGCCTTCGATAGATCAGGCAGTGCTTGCGGACTTCATAAACGAAGGCCACTTCGCGCGCCACATTCGTCGCATGCGAACGCTGTATGCAGAGCGGCAAGCTGTGCTGGTTGAAACAGCGCGGCGCGAGATGGATGACTTGATTGAAGTCAATCCGCACGAAGCAGGAATCCATCTCGTCGGATGGCTTGCCGACACTGTCGATGATCGCAAAGCGTCGGAAGCGGCTGCGGGCGAAGGAGTCGAAGCGCAGGCGTTGTCTTCATTCAGCATCAAACATCGAATGCGCGGCGGATTGTTGCTGGGCTATGCAGGGTACGACGAGCGACAGATTCGCGTCGGAGTCAGAAAGCTCTCGACCGTCTTGCGCGCCGTCGCGCGCGGCAGAAAGTAAGCTGCGACCAGAAGTATTCTTTTGCTCATTTGTCCTCGCGTTTCCATAACTGCTGCGAAGGCACGCGCAGAGCGCGGTTGAATTTGCTCGAAGCGTTTTCCCACGCGATGATCGCGGTCAATTCAACAAGCTCGTCGTCGCTGTAAAACTCGCGCAGGCGCGCAAACATTTCATCGCTCACTTCTCGCCCGGTGATCGTCATAGCGTCTGCGTAGCGAAGCGCGCTTCGCTCGGCCTCGCTGTAGAGCGGGCTTGTAGCATAGTCCGGCAACGCGCAAATCTTTTCGTCCGAGACTCCGAGTTCGCTGCCGACGGCAGCATTGATGTCTTGTCAGAACACGCAGCCGTTGATCGAAGCGACGCGCCGGTTGATTAATGCCTGAAGCCGCTCGTCAATCAATGCGGAAGAGCCTATGCCTGTCCACATTCCTCGCGCGCCGCGAAATATAGAAGGCCGCCGCGCATAAATCAGATGATTTAAGAGCGGGGCTCCCCACTTTTGCGTTTGCGCCTCAAAGACTTTCTTGATGTAAGGTTCGACTTCTTCCGGGTCAACGCCTTCAATTCGTGCCATTGTCTTTCGTTCCTCTGCCGCCTATCCTACTCCAGAGCATTCGATAGACAAGTGCCACTTCAATACCCGCAGCGCGTGCCAATTTAAGAAACGAACCGCAGAAGCGCAGCGGGCAATTCTAGGTGTAGGCCCTGTGCTCGGCTGCGCCCTGCGGCTTTCTCGAAGAGTTGAGCAATACTATGAATTATGACCGGCACAAGTCATCAACAGTTTGTCAAATCCTGTAAAAATATGTCTTTTGCGCGTCCATCAAGGGATTACAATTTTTTACAATCTATCGCGTATTTGAATAGTGATTTTCCGTGTATACTTCGTTGTTATGCTCAGGTGGTGGAAAATTAGTTTGTCCTCAAGAACGAAACTGATATTGCTGGCAGTCGTGGCGTTGATGCTGCCAACAACGATTCTCTCAATCATCCAATATCGTTCGCTCGTTGATCTTGAAAGCAAGACGAAGGTTGCCGTGCAGGACAATCTGCGACAGACCTTGCAGACGATCAATCACAAGGTTGAAGACAATCTCAAATACCTTGCGAGAAAAACTTTAGGCTCGATAGAGAAAGCCGACTTCGAGCCCGAGGGCTTTGAAAAACTTGACCGCTACTTTGCGGCAATCAAGCTCAAGCACCCCGAGATAGAAAATCTGTTCGTCTTCTGGTTATGCGAGCCGAAGGACAAAAGCTTTGCGCTGGCTTATACGAACGATGGGTTAAAGCGAATCGGAGCGTCTCAGCTCAAAGAGAACCCCGACGCGAACATGGCGTACTGGGCTTTTGAAAACGCGCACGCGACGCGCATTTCCACGGATGTGAAAAGTGAATATCTTTTCTGGCAAACCTCAAGCCAGGAATCTATGAACAAGCCCGGGCGGCAGTTTCAAGAGTTCATCTTTCGCATACTGCCCTGCTCTGACGGCAAAGACTCGACCGCGTTCGCGGGGCTGAGTTTGAAGCCGAGCTATATTCAAGAAACTTTCTTACCGCATATCATTCCTGAACTGCTGCGCAGTTGCGACATAGACGACCGCGACTCGGCTCTGGCTCTGGGCATATTCGACGAGACCAGCAACGAGGTATATACGAACAGAACGAAGTGGGGCGATTATGAATTGAAATCGAGTTTTGGCCCCGCGTTCCCGCGTTGGAAAATTGCTGTGGGCTACAAAGACACGACTATCGAGGCGCTGGCAAAAGACAATTTCCAGAAGAACCTGATGCTGACATTGTTCGTGTTGTCGCTGCTTGTGCTCGGCATAATCCTGACACTGCGCGCGACATCGCGCGAGATGAAATTGGCGCAGGCGAAATCAACTTTCGTATCGAACGTATCGCACGAGTTGAAGACCCCGCTCGCGCTCATCAGGCTGTTTGCTGAAACGTTGGAACTCGGGCGAGTGAAATCGACCGAAAAAGCGCAGGAGTATTATCGCATCATAAACAACGAGAGCCGCAGGCTGACGCAACTCATCAACAACATTCTGGATTTTTCAAAGATCGAAGCGGGCCGCAAGGAATACGAGTTTCAAGAGATGGATGTGGCCGAAGTGGTCGAAGAAGTCATCCGCAGCTACGAGTATCAGATCGTCAACGCAGGCTTCGAGCTTGCGACAGACATAGGGCACGACCTGCCGCCTGCTTCGATAGACCGCGACGCCATTTCGCAAGCCGTGCTCAATCTGATCAACAACGCCGTCAAATACTCTGACGAAGATAAAAAGATCAACGTCCGCGTGCGCGCTCGCGACAGCTTCGTGGCCATAGAGGTCACAGATACAGGCATAGGCATACCGCGTTCAGAGCAGGAAAAGATTTTCGAGAAGTTCTATCGCGTAAGCACAGGTCTGGTTCATAACACAAAAGGGAGCGGCCTCGGGCTGGCCTTAGTCAAACACATCGTTGAAGCTCACAAAGGGCAGATAACCGTTGAGAGCGCGCCGGGCAAAGGTAGCAAGTTTACGCTTCTTATCCCTGCCAGCGCCGCCAGTGTCAAAACTAAAGAAGTGAAGTTCGATGGAGGATACAAAGTTGCAGAAAGTCCTAATAATTGAGGACGAGCCGGATATGGTGCTCGGTCTCAGAGACAATTTTGAATACGAAGGATACGACGTGCTCGTAGCGCGCGATGGGCGCGAAGGTCTTGATCGCGCGCTCGCAGATCATCCCGATTTAATACTGCTCGACATAATGCTGCCAAAGATGAGCGGGCTTGACGTGTGCCGCCAGTTGAGAAGCAACGGCGTAGACACGCCCGTGATAATGCTGACGGCTCGCGGGCAAGAGATAGATAAAGTCATCGGCCTTGAGATGGGCGCTGATGATTACGTGACGAAGCCTTTCAGCATCAAGGAACTGCTCGCGCGCGCCCGCGCTCACCTGCGTCGAGCAACGAGGCAAGTGGCCGAAGTCGAATCTTATGCTATTGGAGATGTCAATCTGAATTTCAAGAAGTACGAAGCCATAAAAGACGGGCGGGAACTTGAACTGTCGCCGCGCGAATTCGAGCTATTGAAATACTTCATACAGCATCGAGGCGAGACAATCACGCGCGATCAATTGCTGGACGACGTGTGGGGATATGACAATTACCCTTTCACGCGCACCGTTGACAACCACA
>DATEKX010000307.1:0-11136 GCA_035277165.1 Blastocatellia bacterium
GTGACTTATTCGATAACAGTCCGAGCAGGAAAAAAAAGTAGAGATTTGTATCCGAATAGTACCCGCTCGAAAGCGTCAGCCCGTGTATCCAGTATGCCACAAAGAGCGCGATATAGCAGGCGGCAGCGGCTCTCTGGCGCAAGTCCGTGGCGCGTTTGAGCGCACGCCAGCCCATCGAAAAGAGATAAATGTTTGCCGCTATATACAGCCCGAAAGCGAACACTCCGAGTTCGGCTGCGACCCAAAAAAGATTCGAGTGCGGGCTGTCGGCAGCGCGCGTGCTCATGACTCTTTCAACCGATTCGTCTTCCCATGTGTACTTCGCGCGAAAATAATCTCGATAGTTAGCAAGGCCCACGCCGAACAGCGGATTTTCAATCGTGATCCCCGCAGCCGTTTCCCACGTCGCCAGCCTGCCGAACGCGTTTCGCGGATTGGTGAGTCGCCCTCCGAATGAAAAATAGCCGAGCGCCATCGCACCGATGATGACCGCCATCACAACTGCGGCAATCCCGAAAGTAGAAGCCGATATGGAGATGCGGAAACGCTTCGTCGCGTCTCTGTTGCGCCCCGCGAACTTCACGATGGTGAAACCAGTGACGAGAGCGATTGCGGTTGCGCGAAACAAGGAGAGCAGCGATGCAAGGACTGCGGATGCGAGGGCGCACGAATAGAGCAGGCGAGTCGTTCGGTCAAACTTCACGCGCAACAGTCGCGGCGCGGACTGCAGAAACAGTGCAAGAAACAAAGAGATTATCGCGTAAGACGAATCGGCTGCGAATGGGCCATTGACTCTGCGCTCGCCTTCGCGGATTAACTCGGAGCCTTTGTATTGAAAAAGATTAGTGCCAGTCGCGAATTCGTAAAACCCTGTCGAAAACAAAAAAAGCGACAATACGATTGCAGAGAGCATCAACGCGCTCGTGCGGCCTCGCGCATCGAAACTATGTCGCGCGAAATTAAACATAACGAGCGGCAGAAAGAAAGAATCAATCGCAAGCTTTGCCGCATAGGTCACATCGTTGGATTCAAGCACAGCGCTTGCGAGCGCGAGGACGGATAACAACGCCCACGCGATCTCAAATTTTGTTGCTGAGAATTTCAACTTTGAGATTTCAAATTTCAAAGGCTTCACGAGCAGCATTATTACGACCAGAGCTATGATTGCCCGGTTGTATGTGATGATGGATTTATCGAGCGGGAATCGAACGTAGAACGAAGCAAGCGGCGCAGTGGCGAACCAGAATATCAGAACGCTTTCGATTGAAACACGCGCTGAAAAAACATACCCAACTGCAAGCGTCACCAAACCGGCTCCGACTGCTTCGCGATATTTTCCTTCGGCGCACAGAACCGAAGCAATTGTGACGGCGATCAGTGCAGACGCGAAAAGAGATGGATGAGTGATGAATGATGAGCGATGAGCGATTCTTTTACGAGCTTCAATATTCATACCCATCACACATCACTACTTTGACGCTTCTTCGATTGCATCAACGATGCGGCGCGCGGCCTGTCCGTCCCAAAACTCAGGCACGCGACCCTGTCGCGCTTCGGCGTTTAACACTGCGAACGCTTCACGTTTTATCGTTTCAGGATTATTGCCGACTATCGTGTTCGTGCCTTCGGTTACGGTGATGGGGCGCTCCGTGTTGTGGCGAAGTGTGAGACAAGGAATCCCTAATGCTGTTGTCTCTTCTTGAATGCCGCCGCTGTCTGTCAACACCAACCGGCTGTTGCTGTAGAGTTGAAGGAAATCCAGATAGCCCAGAGGCTCTGTCAAAATCACGGCCTCCTGTTTTCCGGCGCGCTCCACAAGATTGAACTCTTCGAGTCGGGCGCGCGTGCGCGGGTGAACGGGGAAAACTATCGGCAGGCGTTGCCCGATTGCTTCAATGGCATCGAATATCCCTGCAAGCGTCACTTTGTCATCAACGTTCGACGGCCTGTGCAATGTCATCGCGCAAAACTCGCCGGGTCTGAGTCCGAATCGGTCGAGCGTCTTTGAATCGCGAGCGCGTTCGAGATTGCGAAAAAGCGTGTCAATCATTACGTTGCCGACAAAGCGAATCTTTTCCGGCGCGATTCCCTCATTGAGCAGGTTTTTATCTGCATCGCGCGATGGCGTGAGCAGCAAATCTGCGAGCGCATCGGTGACTAAGCGATTGATTTCTTCGGGCATCGCGCGGTCGCGGCTGCGAAGACCCGCTTCGACGTGAGCCACGCGCACAGACATCTTTGATGCGACGAGCGTTGCTGCCATAGTCGAATTGACATCGCCGACGACGACTACCCAATCTGGTCGTCGCTCGTTTAAAACCTGCTCGAATGCGATCATTATTCGCGCCGTCTGTTCCGCGTGCGAGGCAGAGCCTATGCCGAGATTGATGTCGGGGCGGGGAATGGCGAGGTCTTCAAAGAAGGAGTCGCTCATCGTCTGGTCGTAATGCTGGCCTGTGTGGACAAGCAGCGGCTCGATTCGATCAGCGCGGCTGCGCATTTCGCGGGCGACCGGCGCTATCTTCATGAAGTTCGGCCTCGCGCCGACTACGTTGATTATTCGAAGCATTCTGATTGCTCTAAATCAAAGGTAGCGCAAGTGGCTACGCGGCTCGTTCTACTGCTGCTGCTTTGGCGTGAAATGAGCAGTCAGCGCGGCAGCCGCTACGGACAAGACGGCAGCAAGCAATGCGACAGAGGCGACCTTTCGCCATATGTCAGGTCTTACAACGCCGTCGGATTCGACATCTTCTATCAAGCGAGTCTTTTCTGTCACGTTTGGATTTGCGAGCGAATTGTTCGCTTTCACTTCGCTCAATTCGCTTTCGACTTTGAGCGTTAGATCGCGCGCGGCTGCCCCCTGCGCTGCCAGTTCTTTGTATCGCTCTTCAAGCCTGTGTTCTTCGTCGAGATGCGGCTTCATAGCTTCGTTGAATATCAGCTCGTGGCGCGCGCGCACTTCATCGGCGACAGCGCTGGCGAAACGCACAGCTTCTTCGCCCGTTTCGGCAGTTGCAGTGACGCTGACCAGAATCGGGTAACGAGTTTTGCGCGGCCCTGCGATGTCTACTTCCGCTTTGACGCTGCGCTTGAGCTTTGACGGGCCGATGCCTGTCTTCTGAGCAAGCTCTTTGAGGAAGCCGGAATTATTAATGACTCTTTCAGTGATGTAAGGGTCTTCGAGCGGCTCTTTCCAGACGCGGCCAATCTTTATTAAAGCAGTTGCTTTATGCAGCGTAGGTTGGCGGCTTGCAAGGTATGCGGTGATGCCTGCTGCAAGTATGACTGCGATTATGACAAACCATTTGGCACGCCAGACCGCCTGAATGTAACGATCGAGGCGTATTTCTTCTTCGTTCATTGAATCCTTCATGGCTACAAGGTCAAGCCACGAAGTCTACAATCCGGCGCGCGGTTCACACAAGGGGCAGAAGCTAGAGGTTAGAGATTAGAGGTCAGTAAAAGATGAGAGTCGCCGATTGCTTCTACTAACCTCTAGCTTCTGGCCTCTAATCTCTGCGCTCTAGTATCTGCGATTGCGATTCTTGATTAAATAGTAAGCCGCGCCGCCTCCTGCGCCGAGCAGCGCGCCTACTCCTGCGCCTTTTTTGCCGCCCAACAGCGCGCCTACTCCCGCGCCAACGGCTCCGGGCGCTGCTATTGAGAGGATCAGGTTGCGAGTCGAGTGACGGCGACGCCCGTAATAACGCTGGCCAGCTACGGATCTGTAGCGATATGGACTGTAGCCATACGAGTTATAGCCATACGAATTGGAGCGATACGGGCGGTAGCCAGATGATCTGTAACGATATGGGCTATAACCAGATGATCTGTAGCGATAGGGGCTGCCATAATAGGCTGTTCGGTATGAACCTCTTCGATTGCGACAGCCCGCGAAAGCTTCAGGTGCGGCTGCCAGAAAAGCGAAAACCAAAAGCATTGATACTACTGCGATTTTCTTAAGCATTTTTCGCCTCCGTTTGAATTGTGGATTGCGAAAATTTTGCGGCAACTCGCATTCCAGGTGAGCTATCCTGCCGCGAGTTTTTTTGTAAAGTGGCTCGTGGCTTTCGACTTTTACCTGAAATTCAAATCATCGGATGGAGCTTGAATAGAGCAAACTATGGAGGTAATTACTCCATATCGTGTGCCGCGTGCCCGATATAGAGTAATGCCGAAGCTGACAAAAACAACTATGGCCGCCCGGAAGGCAGCCATAAATTGCAATCATAATCATTGATTGTTTGAGCGAGTTACTTCACATCAAACGCGCCGCTCAGTACAGCAGTGCCCCAATGAATTTTGATTTCTGCTTTACCTTTTGCGTCTGCGAGGCTGATGACCAATTTTTCTGCGTGCTCGGCCCCGGTTTCCAACTTCAAAGGAGCCTCTGCGACGAATCCTTCTTTCAGCGCGGGCGCGCCCCATATTCCTGTTTTCGGGTGGAAGAGAAGTGCCCAGCTATTGTCGCCGGTCTTTTTTGCCCAGAGGCTATATTTGCCAGCCGCCAGTGTTTTTCCGCCAACAACGAGGTCGCCGGTTGACTCGATCTCAGTCGCCTGATTCATTCCAAGCCGCCATATTGTGCCGGTTGGAGCCGCCCCAAGCCTGTCTTGACCTCCCCAGCTTGGGCTGCCGTAAGTGATTGTGACTGTCTTGCCTTTAACCGTGGCCGTAGCCTTTTCGCGTCCAGCCTGCGCGAACGCAGGAACTGCCAGACAAAGGGCCACAAGGCAAAGGGTGATTCTTTTTAAACTCATTACTCGGATGCTCCTTCAAATTAAAATCTATGTGGGCCTACAGTAATAGATATTATCTACACCCTTGATCTAGGGCAAGCTGGGGTTGCTCCTACTGTTTTTTGTAGCGCAGAACGTAATTTGCGAGTCGTTGGCAAGGCTGTAATTCGAGCGCGATGTTTGCGGCTTCGCCCTCTTTGCGAAGCTGCTTGCGGCCCTCGTCGTCCCACGCCATCGGTCGCGGCGAGTTGTTGGTTGATGCTTCATCGGCTAAAGCACGCGCCAGCACCCAGTATTTGCCGGGCGCGAGATTCGTGAGCGCGAATGTGCCGTCGTTTTCCACTGCCACTTCTGCGAAGCGCAGAGTCTCTTCGGCAGATTCTTTTTCGGCTGGGATCAGATGCAATCGCAACGCTGCGGGAATTCGCGCGCCTTCTGCAAGCGTGATGCTGAGACCGGCGACGCGCTCGCCTCGTTTGACCGCAAAGCCGTTTCGCGCAACGTCAATCGCAGGCTTTGCAGGAACGGGCGAGGGAAGCGTGACTGAGCGAAATGTTGATTCCTTCGACGGACTCTCATCGGAGAGCATAATGCTTTTACCTCCCTGGAAAACCTGCTCGTCGGTTCCAGCAAAATATGCGGGCGCGAATGCCGAAACCTGATAACGGCCCGCAGGGAGGCGAGTAAATTCGAATAGACCTTCGCGACCAGTCGAGGCTTTAGTGGTTGTGCAACCTGTTCCCGTATTGCCTTCCCAAGTCATGAGCATCACTGCGATGTTAGGCGCGGGTTTGCCTCCAATAGTCACGTGACCGGTAATCGAACCTGTCGGATTTCCGTTTTTTTGTTGCTGCGCCGCCAGGCAAAAAGTCGCGCCAGTCATTACAGAGATGAAAATCGCTGCGCGGGTGAGAGCGTGCATATGTACTTTCTTTGAAAAGAAATCGGGAGCCGGGATTCCCGTGAGTTTGTGCGTTACTACTATATAAGCGTCTTCCGATGCTCGTTCGCAATTTTAATCGGATCTGGATTCTATGGTTGCCGATTCTACACCGTGTCAATTGCGCACGCAATCAATGTTATCGAATTAAAACAACACCGTTGACAAATATCATATTCAGTCCATAATGCACTCACGCTTTGATGCCCCTGATGGAAAATCGTTGACTGGAAAAATATCCATTGGAGGTGCGCTCTTGAGCGGGAACTTCAGTATAACTGATTCGTCGCCATCTGCGATTCCGGGAACGGAATTACCAAGAGGACAAATAAACTCATACTTTCTGGAACTCGGACGGCTGCTCGATAGAGTCGAACGCTCGACGACGCATTACCAGATTCTCGGACTTGAGTGGTCAGCTACGTACGAACAGGTCAACCTCTCTTATCAGGAAATCGTAGCCTTGTTTTATCCTGCTTACGCTATTGGCGAAACCATGCCTGCTGATATGACTTCGCGAGTCGAGCGCGCATTTAACAAAGCTTCGCAAGCCTTCGCCGTTCTTGCCTGCTTCAACCGCAGAAAGGAATATGATGCTGCGCTGCAGTCGATAGCAAGCAAACCCAACCAGACAGCGCCACTTTACTCGCAGGAGCCTCGCCCCAGAGCCGTTGCGAAGCCAGCCTTGCCGCCTGTTGCTCAACCAAATCAGGAAATAACCCTCAATAATCAGGAGCCACAGCGAAAGGTCTATACAGAATTTACAAAGAAAACTACGGATGACAATCGCCGCCGGTGCGAGCGATTCAAGCTTGCGGTCCCTGCGCGCGTTATGGGGCACGACCGCAAAAACGGCAAATGGAACGAAATGTGTGAAACGATTGACGTGAGCCGCACGGGCATCACGCTTCGCTTGCGCAATCGAGTCCGTCACGGAATGGTGCTCTATGTCTCTTTGCCGCTTCCGACAAAACTGAGAAGTCATGGCCTTACGGATACTGGCTACAGTGCTTATGTGCTGGTGCGCAGAGTCGAGCCGCCGAAGAAAGGTGTGCGCATCATCGGCCTGGAATTTCTGGGCGAGCATCCGCCCGCCGGTTATCTTGAAAAACCCTGGGCCGTGTTCCGAACAAAGAAGTGGGTTGGCACAGAGCGAAGACGCGCCTCCCGCATTGAGCGTTCCGAAGTGGTGAAATTAGAGTACTTCAATGAAAGCCTGGAGTCACTTTCGCGCGAAGAAACCAGGACTGAAAACCTCAGCCGCAGCGGCTTTCGCGTACCGGTAAAGCTGGCTCCGATGGAATTCGACCTGGTGAGAGTGGTCTGTCCGGGGCGCGCGTTTGAGTGCCTTGCGACATTGCGCAATCGTTTTGTCGGCAAAGATGGCAAAGAGCGATTGTGCCTGCAATTCATAGACAAAGATTTGCCTCTCTGATTTCACAGGTAAATCTTTGAATCAACAGGCGTTCCTGCGCGGATTTATCCGAAAAGCAGGTTATTGACTGCGCAGCATAAAGCTGAATTGTTGGAAGAATTTCGGACACCCTGGACGACATTTCAATAACTATCTTCACTTATGCTATCTGCATAATCTAGCTGAACCTCAAATATTAAATCGCACTTATGAAGCTGTATATTGAGTACCGACTGGATACTTAATTGACAATAGCTCGAAAACTTAGTATACATACAAATCCTTTTAATGGGTCGATTTTTCAGAACTATGTTCTTGACAATCAGCATTTTCCGCATAGAATAGAGCGATATTAATCGGAAGAAGTAAGCGTATTGATATAATCAGTTCAGGGCATATTATTTGCTATGTTTTCCCTAGCCTCCTCTACTCGGGCAGCTAGTCGTCTGTATCAGTAATTTTGAACCGTTGGGTGTCATTGAATTTCAATTTGAGCGGCTGTCTTTTGCTCAAGCAATGGTAATAGCAGTTTTAGTAAAGGCCGGGTAGATAGCCGAGCCGAGGAATTTTGGAAACACAGTTCTCAAGAATAACTTTGGAGAGGGATAGATGATTATAACAAAGAAGGCAGTATATGTGGCGATGCTGATCGTAGCCTTAGCCGCACTAACCGTGCCTCTCGTAGGTATAAAGGTTAGTGCATCAGGCAGCAAAGCGATTTCATCCGCCTCTGCAAAACCGAATGCAAGCAGCGTCGTCAGCTCGTCCGCTGCGGCGGCTGCTTCGCGCAATACTGTTGTCTCGACGGACTCTGCGGCGAGCAATGCTCAAGCAGACACGTCTCAGAACAACAAGATATCGCCTGATGTCTTAAATGCGCTTGGCCTCAAGCACAAGGCTTTACCTAAGGGGATGAGCCCCAAGGATGTTGCCGCGAAACTGTCCAGGAAAATTGCCAAAGGCAATCCTGATGCACAGATCCTCGCCGCATTGCCTCCGAAAACGGGACCGGGAGGCTCTTCTCCGATTGCCCCACCGGCGGCAAGAAAAACTGACGGTGGCGGAGGCCCTTCTCCGCAGGTCGGACAGCCTCTGGTGCTTGATGAAACCAGCGCGCTGTCAGCGTCGCTTATCACTCACATCGGCGGTCGCGACACCCAGTTTTCAGAAGTGGCTTTGATTGCCGACTGGGATGGCCGCGAAGATTGCACGGCTGATCGCGGAGCGAAGATTGACGATTTTTCGACCGTCGAACCGGATATAGACTTCACTTTAACAAGAACAGCTATTTCCGAGCATACCTTCGCTAATGGTCATAACTTTAACTCGTACTACTATGGCGACTCGCTGGGATTCCTCTATTTCGGATTCGACCTCGTGGGCAGCCCGCTGGTAGATACGGTTTTTCAGTGCAATATTCCTGAGCTGGTTAATACAGGCGTCAGCAATGGATTCACCATTCTGAACCCGACGGCTGGCGATTGCATGGATGACCAGACGACGGTTTCGGGCATAGCCGTAAATCCCGTTGCCGACCTTGGCGACTTTGACCCTGCGCTTTGCGGCGTAACGGGTGAAGTTATTTATGTGATGACGGTTGACTCGGAAGGCTGCGCTTTCAATGCCGCCAATCAACCGATTCGCACGAGAATATTCGAGTTCGCCATATTTGAAATAGGCGGAACCGAGTTCATCGTTCCTGGCGTGCGACAGATACTTCGCAGCCGATTCCTCAATATCGCGGGCCTCACAGTTGATGACGATGGCAGCCTTTACTATCAGCTCATAGACGTGATTCAAAACACGGGCGGCGCGCTCTTCAAGGCGACTGAAATTTGCCGCACGGTTACCAATTGCGACGCTGCCAATCCGCGCATCAACCGCGTGATAAATCTAATTCCCGACCCGCCCACTTTGAATAGCTGGGCTGGAACAGCAGCTAATCCGATTGTTACCGCTAACGGCGTGCGCAACACGAACTACGGAGGCGGTATTTCGGGAACGTTTGGCAATATCGCCGCCATCACTGCGGGACCCTGCAATGTGATCTACGCAGCAGTCTCTCGCTCGCTTGTGGCGACCGATGACGAGTTCACACGCAATACAGAAGGCCGGTTCCCTGCGCCAGCAGCATTCACGAGCGGAACGCCTTCGATGATTATCAGCTTTGCCGATTGCTCCGGCGCATTTGATGTTTGCTCGGGCGACACGCAAGGCGCTGTTAGTACCAATGTCGGCGGCACCCTTCCTGTTGCCAACGGCATAGCCGACGTAGCGACAGCGGCAACAACAACGCTTACACCGGGCGTGAACAACTTCCGCATATTCGTGCAGGGCAACGGTCCTGACCTCGCTCCTGCCGTAGGCGGAACAGCTATAGTTCCTGGCACGCCTTCCGGCCTGCTCAAGCTCAACATGCAGATTGACTACACCATTCACGGCGGCATCGCAGTGAGTGAAGAGGGAACGGTGTTTGTCATATCGGGCGGCACACCGGCTGGCATCGGCACAAATCCTTCCGCTTTGATAAGCGAGATACTGTGCTTCGAAGATATGTGCCCGATGGATCGTCGAGCAGACTTCGTAGACCTCAGAGGCGATCAATTGCCGAACCCGCCAGCATCAGGCGGCAACGTTGGAGATGGTGACTCTGACAGGTTCGATCACATCTTCTTCGTAGCACCGCAAGATACGCAAACCATCACGCCATCTGGTCTGGCCGGATTGGCGAGAGGCTTCCTGCGTTACACCAACCGATTGGCACCTACTGCAATCAGTCCTGGAGTGACGCTTGGGCTCACTGATCCTGTTCAAGGCGATGATGATACATCTGGACCGATCATCTTCGAGAACCTCGATCCTGGTCATCAGGTAGCAGGCGGCGACGATCAGAACACTCCGTTCCGCGGCGACGATGACAATGGACTTGGCTCTCCTGCGTTGGTAGGCGCGCTGTCGGGCGGCTTCGAATTCGTATTCGGAGGCCCGGTGGGCACTGCTGGCTGTGTGTGGAACGCGTTCTTCCTGAACTCCAACGGCAACATCACATTCGGAGAGGGAGACACCAGCAACAACGCGAACGTTCCTGATTTCCGAACAGGGCCGCCGAGGATCGCTCCGGCATGGACTGACCTCAATCCTTCATCTAGAGACGTCAACCTTTGCACATTCCCAGTGCAAGCTCTGGGTTTTGCAAATATCAATGCATTCAAGGTTCGCTGGATCAACGTGCCTGAGTTCGGCAGCGAAGATTGTGTAGGCGATCCTGCTAACTTTGCTGGAGCTACCAACACCTTCTCTGTGACGTTGTATGACGACGGCACTGGCATAGACGAGAATTCCAGCAAGGCGCTCGACCCGGCTGACCCGACGGGCGATAACGTTGACCCGGCTTTCGACTTACAAGAAGGCCCGACCGATCTGCGATGGACTCGCGAACCGAACACGAACGTTCTCGTTCCGTGTCCGCCTCGCCCGCAAGGCAGCGGCATCTTCCTGTTCGAGTTCTGCCGCATGGATCTTCTAGGCCATCCTGAAGATAACCACTCTGTCATTACCGGCTACTCGATTGGCGGCCTCGATCCACTCAATCCTCCGGGATTGTGCGAGACCAACCTTTCAGAAGCCGCTCGCGCTGCTGAAACCACCTTCGGTGTGTTGCCTGGCAACCAGACGGCATCAATCGGTTGCAACTGTCTGATTGGTGAAGGCACCGAACCGACCATCTTTGAATTGTTCAACGAAGGACTGCTCGCCAATGTGGGAGCAGGCGGCGAAGTCACATTGGCTACGCCAGACTTCGATCTGAGATTCGAAGGCAACGATCCGGCGCTGTGCCAGTCAACAAGGCAGACTGATCCGAATCGTGGCAAGGTTGGCTTCCTGGGCATCGGTTGTGCGCCACCGGCTAACGCAATATGTCAGACGATAGTACCGGGGACGTTTGCGACTACACCTGGATCGACCGGACTGGTCAACGCGCTGTGCGCAGTGCAGTTGAATCTGGTAGGATGCGGATTCTTCCCGAACGAAGTCACGACGAT
>DATEKX010000308.1:0-13753 GCA_035277165.1 Blastocatellia bacterium
CTACATGACATGCCAACCGACTTTGTTACAGCCCTGTGCACAGTGATCGCTGGCCGTTGAATGCTTGACAGTGCCGGATGCTGCAAAATAGAATTTTCTACCTGACGGGAAAACTTTCGGAGCTTCTAACGCCTACTTTCATGCATTCACCCGAAATTCTATAACTGATAACTAAACATGGGACGATTGCACACACAGGAGAAACGGACTTGCTTTTAATGTCCTTGATTAGATACGCCGGAGCGGGTTTTGCAGCCGCGCTAATCCTCACATTGATAGAACTGGTTGATCTCAACATCGGCCTTACTCCGGTATTTAGCACTTCGGGCGAAAGGCTGACGTTTGCCATTTACTTCAGCCTGAACCTGATAGTCGGGGCGATTATCGGATTGATGATAGGCATTCTCGCGCGCATCACTTCTTTTCTGACGCGCGCCGTGGAGCGAGCGCTCACGAGAGGCGGCGAGGTTAAAACAGTTCACAAGCTGATAGCCGGTCTTTTCATCTCTGCGATTGTCGCCGTCGCCGTCAACCTGCAGCCGCAAGCGCACAGTTACGTTACGGGGTTGATAATCGAAGCGCAGAAGCTCCCGTATCTCTACGGGCGATTGTTAAAGTACGACACGCTATTATCTTTTCTGATAGTGACAGGGCTTTTCATATCCTGCTGGCTCGTGTGGCGCGCATCAAGAGCCGCCGGGCAGATGACGCCTCTGCTGCGAAACGCATGGATGTTGTTTTTGATAGCGGTCATAGCCATCGCTTACTACATTGATTCGCGTATCGAAGTGCAGCTTTACGAATACACGCTGCACCGTTCGATGTTTCTGCTCTGTATGGCTGCGGCGCTCGGTCTGGCAGCGAGCGTTTATTCATCATCGTCTCGTGTTCGTCGGATGTTCGCATCAAAGAGTTTCAGCAGGGTAGCCGTAACAGTGGCCGTCGGGCTTGCAGGCGCGGCAGTCTTTACGTTTTATCACTTCGGAAATAACCAGAATCTCAAATCGCAATTACTTTCGCGCACCACGCAAGCCAAACAACACTTCAGGCTTATACATTGGGTGATGGATTTCGACCGCGACGGGTATTCGCCTTATCTCAGCGGTGGCGATGCCGATGACACGCGAGCCGATATAAACCCAGAGCAAACGGAAATTGTCGGCGACGGAATTGA
Source organism: Blastocatellia bacterium (assembly GCA_035277165.1). Taxonomy (GTDB): domain Bacteria; phylum Acidobacteriota; class Blastocatellia; order UBA7656; family UBA7656; genus DATEKX01. The sequence goes on from DATEKX010000308.1 coordinate 1,175, forward strand.
CAACAACCAGATTGGCGGCGACCTTAGTCAGGAAGCGATGGCTCAATGGCACAACAGCCGGAGGATGCTTCACGCGCCAACGCCGCCCGCTTCACAACGCTTCAACATAGTCTACATCTTTTTGGATGCTTGCAGGGCCGATCACATGAGCGCTTATGGATACGAGCGCAACACGACTCCTAATTTTGACAAGCTGGCCGCGCGCTCGGCTCTGTTCGAGAACGCCTTCAGCCCTTCGTCAAACACGTTTGAATCGGCGGCCAGGTTTATGAAATCGTCTTACTGGGACGCTTCGGTCCAAACGTGGACTGAGGCGCTGGCCCGAAACGGCTACCAGATAACTCTCTTCCCTGAGAAGCGTCTTCCAATGCTGCGCCGCTACGTCAAAGGCATGCAAGTCGCGCCGGGGTCGGCGGGAAAAGAGATCAAAGAAACGATTGATATCGCAATCGAAACGCTCGGCAAGGCTCCAACAGATCGCCCGTTCTGTACATATATATACGCAGTCGAACCCCACAGGCCATACGCTCCGCACGAAGAATTTAATTTCGGATCATCCGTAACTGACCTTTACGATGGAGAAATAGCTTACACAGATTTTCATTTCGGCAGGTTGTTCGACTGGCTGGAGCAGAACGGCAGAATGAAGGATACGATGATTGTCGTTATGGCCGACCATGCCGAATCGCTCGGCGAGCGCGGAGTCTACAGGCACTCTTCAGAGTTGTTCAACGACCAGACGCATATCCCGATGATCTTCTACGTGCCCGGCCAGTCTGCGCGCCGCGTCACTGATTACGTCAGCAGCGTTGATCTGGGCACAACCATTTTGAACACTGTTGGAATCCAATGCCCGGAGCAATACGCTGGCGTAAGCTTGCTGGCTCTGATGCGAGGCGAGGCGTTCACACATCCGCCCATATTCGGAGAACAGACTCTAAGAGAAAAGGAGTTTCCAAACCTGCGCTCTGACCAGTACCCTCAACCGATAAACAAGAAGTACATGATAATCACACAAGACGGCTTCAAGCTCATGTACAACAGGAACATGAGCACTTTTCAGTTATTCGACCTCAAGAGCGATCCGAAAGAACAACATAATCTTTACGATCAAATGTCGCACTTTGCCATGACTCTCCAAGATCAGTTGGGAGAGTTCATAGACATCGTGACCGCAAGTAGACCTGCGAATGCTGATGAAGCGAAGTATCTATTCGGCGAAGAGGATGATTCAGATTGAGGTGTTATGAAAAGTAGAGCCGTATCCTAATTTCAAAAGGACACTTACTCGATAAACTCTACCCTGTGCTATCCCCACCAATCCTCAATTGTCTTATAGTAAGTAGAGCAGATGCGCTTGACTTCTTCAGCGGCAGAGTTGCTGTCGCCCGCTTTGCGGGCTAGGCTGCGAGGCAGCAATATCTAACCCACATCTGAGGATGTGGGCTATATGCTGACACCCGCTTCGCGGGTTGAACACTGCCATTTCAAAACTCGCTCTTAGGCTACAAAGTATACACTGCACCGATTTTGGGTGCAACACGTTTTAAGCTTTATATTGGGTGCGTGACGAAATCTGTCTTTACAAGGCGATATAAGCTGTTTCTTTCTCTCCTGATTTCCATCCGTGAGGACAAAGGGCTATCTCAGCGTGCCTTGTCTGAGAAGCTGAAAAAATCTCCGACGTATGTTTCCAAATACGAGCGAGGCGAGCGCAGGTTAGATGTCCTTGAGTTCCTTGATATTGTGAAAATCTTAGATGCCGATGCATGTGAGATTATCAAAAAGATCGAAAATTAAACCAACTAAAAGCCCAGGGCTGTAACAAAGTAAGTGTAGGGGCAGGGCTTGTCCCTGCCCGAATCGCCGTGAGGCGATGACTGTCATGGCCTGTCGGCCATCCGGGCAGGGACAAGCCCTGCCCCTACCATGCCTGTCAATCGACTTTGTTACAGCCGTGATTAAAAGCCCAAATTACCTCATCAAATTTATTTCAAAAGTAGTGATTGCTTGACAGCCGCGAATCCTGACCTCTACGATTAATTTTCATCATTCAGTGCGGGAGTTATTTTAAGTGTCACGACCTACGCCCCTGGCAGTCGCTCCTCAAAACTCCAGTCAGGTTTTCGAGAAGAAAAAGAACGATGAAAAGCGTTCTTCGCTTCTTTCATCGCTCGGCAATTATGCGCTGATGGGCGCGACGGCGGCATTCCTGCTCGGCCTTATAGAATGGATTGATCTGAGCTTTCAACTCACGCCCGTCTTCGCATCTGTTTCTGAAAGGCTGACGTTCACTTCCTATTTCGGTTTGAACCTGCTGGTCGGCTCGATTATAGGCTTGCTCGTTGGCCTGTTCGCGTGCGCCGCCTCGTTCTTGAAACGAGTTGTTCAGAAACGGCTTGCGAAAAGCGGCGATGTAAAACTCATTCATAAACTGATTGCAGGGCTTGTTGTTGCTGCATTTGCAGCGATACTGTTGAACCAGCAGCCGCATATTCAAAGATATGCTACAGGGCTGCTGCGCGAGGCTGAAAAGTTCCCTCACATGGCAAGGCCGCTGCTGGCAGTCGAGTATTTACTGTCATATTTCGTTGTAATGGGATTGATAATTGGGTGTTCGATTATCTGGATGATTGCGCGACGGTCGGCTTCGTGGCCTGCGCTCGTCAGGTCAATGTGGTTGTTGATTCTCGCAGCAATAATCGCCGCAGCTTACTATGTTGATTCGCGCGTCGAAGTTCAGCAGTACGAATATTCCATGCATCGTTCGATGTTCTTGCTCGACACGGCTCTGGCGATGGCTTTCGTCAGTTCGATTTATCTTGCGCGAAACCGCACTGCGCGCAAATCGCCCTTGAAGCGGCTCATAGCGATCACAGTTTTAATTGAAGTTGCTGCGGCGGTCGTTTTCACTTTCGCAGTCTTTGACAGGAATCAGAGTCTCAAGACTCAAGTCTTCTATCGCACAACGCAGGCAAAGCAGCACTTCAAGCTCGCTCAATGGGCGCTGGATTTCGACCGCGACGGGTATTCGCCTTATCTCGGCGGAGGCGATGCCGATGACAGCAACCGAAAGATCAATCCCGGCGTTGTAGAAACGGTTGGAGACGGCGTTGATAACAACTCGATAGGCGGCGACCTGACCGAGCAGGCAATCAATGATTGGCAAAGCCAGTTCACAGCGCTCCACACGGCTCCGAATCCGTCGCCTCAGAAACTCAACATAATTTATTTCTTTATAGACACGTTGCGCGCAGATCATCTGGGCGCTTATGGCTACCCCAGAAACATAAGCCCCAACATTGATAAGCTGGCCGCGCGTTCTTCTGTTTTTGAAAATGCCTACACGCCATCGCCTTACACTTACGAAGCGGCTCCGAAGTTCATGCAATCGGCCTACTGGGACGGTCACTTCGAGACGTGGACAGAGATAATGAAGCGCAACGGCTACAGGACTATTATCTTTCCTCGAAGGCTTTCGATGCTGCTGCGCTACGTCAAAGGCATGGATCAGACAGTTGATGCTTCGCGAAAAGGCTTGAAGCAGACGATTGATGCGGCGATTGAAACGTTGGGCAACACTCCCACAGACCAACCCTTCTGTGCATATATATACTCGCTCGACCCGCACAGACCTTACCGCGCGCACGAAGGAATTGATTTTGGCCCAACGCTCGTTGACCAGTACGATGGCGAGATAAATTACCTCGATTATCATCTGGGCCGATTGTTTGATTGGATGGAAAAGAGCGGGCGCATCAATGACACGATGGTAGTGATTATGTCGGATCACGGCGAATCGTTCGGCGAGCGAATGGTCTACAGGCACAATTCGCAGGTCTACGATGACCAGATGCGAGTGCCGATAATCTTCTACGTGCCGGGGCAAGTGGCGCGCAGAATACCGGATTACGTCAGCACGGTTGATCTCGGCACAACGATATTGAATCTGACTGGGCTTGAGGGTCCGAAAGAAAGTGGGGGCGTCAGCCTGCTCCCGCTTATGCGAGGCGAGCCGTTCACGCATCCGCCTCTATACGGCGAGCATATAGTCATAGATGAAGCTCCGAGTCTGGGGCCTGACAAAGCCGTGCACCCGGAGAGCCGTAAGTACATGGTCGTTACGCAGGACGGTTACAAGCTGATTTACAATCGCAATTTTTATAACTTCGAGTTGTTCAATCTGAAAGACGATCCGAAAGAGAATCACAACCTCTATGATCGAATGCCTGAGAAGGCCGCAGAGATGAAGAAACTGCTCGGGCGGTTCGTTGACATAGCCGCGATAAAAAGGCCGTGGGATGCCGATGAGCACAAGTTCTATTTCGGCGCAGGCGACGACGACGAAGACAAAGATTAGCTTTATTTCTTAAGCACTTTTTTCACGTCTGCCAGATCATCGCGCCCTATCTCTTTGACGACAACAAGCGCGATCACGTAGACGAGGCACAACACTGCTAGCTTTCCGACTATCAGCACTTTCGATGCGGGCGTGAATGCAATCGAAGCTGCGTAGATCAAACCTGAGCACAGAGCTATTCGCAAAATCGAAATCACGGGCATCAGTGCGCCGAATTTGGCTATCAAGTAACTGCCGCCAATTATCGTTCCTAACAACATCGAAACAGTCGTTCCAATGGCCGCGCCCTTAATGCCATAAGCCGGTATCAACATCGCGTTCAACCCTGCATTTACCATCAATGTCACGGCCCCAATCATCAATGATACGGTCGGGCGACCGCTGGCAGTGATGATTGTCGTCATCACATAAATCAATCCGAAAAAGAGCATCCCGAACGCTACAATACTGAGAGCAGGGCTGCCCGCTTGATAGACATCTTTATAAATCACGCTCAGCACGCCGCTCGAATTTGCAGAGAAAAGCGTGGCAAGCAACGCCATTATCATCAGCGTGTACCGAAGTGTGTTTGATATATAGCTTTGGGTGCGCGCTCTGTCATCCGCGAAAGTCACTTGCGACACGAGCGGGAAGATTACGAACGTGGCCGAGATGATTACCTGATAGATTATATTTGCGATGTTAATGGCCGCGCCGTAATAAGCTACGTTTTCGCTTGCGACGATTGCATCAGCGGATGAAAGCGCCTTGATTAAAATCAGATCAACCTTTTGAAGCAGGTTCAGCACGAGCGTAAATAATAAAAGGTAAGCCTGGAACTTCAGCAGATCACTTGCGGGCACGTCACCTGTACGCTCTCCCCTTCCCGCTACTGCGGCAGAGATGATGAGCACGCAGGCGGCAGCCAGCGCAAAGCCTCCGACTCCCCCCAATCCGCCATAGCCTAGCCAGACAAAAAGCAGTATGAATACAAGCTTCAAGGTCGAATATGTTATGTCGAGCGCGGCTTGAGTGAAAAACTTTTTCTGGCCGTTGAAGTAACCTGTGAAGACTGAATAAAACGAGTACGAGAGAGTTATCAGCGAGGCAATGCGCAGGTAATTGACCAGTCGCGCATCGTTCAGATAACTGGCAATCACGGGCGCGAGCAGAAAAAATGCGAGCGTGATTGAGCCGCCTACGGGAAGTTGCAATTTGAGAGCTTTTGCTTTTACCGAATCTGCTTTCTCTGTTTTTTGAGAAATGTACTTCGATACGGTTTGCGATGTGCCGGTCACGACTACGGCATTGATGATTGAAACAACGCTGGTGGCCACCTGATATAAGCCGAGTTGTTCGGGGCTCATCAATCGCGCCAGCATGAAATATATCCCGTAGCCGCTCGCCATAAACCACAGCTTGGCAGCAGTGATATAGATGGTTCCGCGTCCTGCTACTTTTACGATGTCAGCAGCGGGCGTTTCCTGTGTTGACGCTTTGATCGTAGTTGATCGAATCATCAAAGAAAAGCAGTATATCCAAAACTGCTCGCCCAATACAATTCTGACATACTGGGAAAATGGCATATGAGTTGCAACCACAATTATTGTGGACGCAAGAACGAACAAGGGAGGGTTCCAATGAAGTACACAAGCATAAACAACGAGCGAGAATCAGACAGAAAGAATTCTTTCAATTCATCCTATTCTTCAACCAAGCGGGGCAGTTTGATTAAACGAGTATTATTATTGATGATGGTGACGATCAGCTTGGCCTTTGCCGGTGCTCAGTCCATGCCGACTGCCAATGCTGGCGCTCCCTGCGATATGGTCTGTAATGATTACATTGATCCAATAGACGGGCAGTGCTACAGGACTTGTTGCCCTGAAAATAATGAGTGTAAAGTTCGATGTTTTACAATGCCGTGCGAAAAGTAACGGCTAGGAGAGCCCAAAGTGTATGCCGACATCGCATCTGCTCCCCATTGCCGTAAAATCAATAGTGGCTAGAGTCGGCGGGAGAAATCCTCATAGCTTGATCGTAATTGATCGAATCATTCTCTAAAGTGCCTTTGATGAGTTCGCTGAATCGCGTTCCTATGCGCGACCATGAATAATCGGATGCCGTCAGACGCGCATTTCGAGAAAGCTTTTGGCGCAATGCAACATCACTGGAAACAAGCCTCAACTTTTCTGCAAGCATCGCGTGATTTCCAGGCTTGAACAGCAATCCATTGTGACCGTCAATTATAACTTCTGCCAATCCGCCTACGCTCGATGCGATAACGGGCAGCCCTGCCGCCATCGCTTCCAGGCATACAACGGGCGTGCCTTCAGTTCTACCATCGGCCAGCACACGCGATGGAATTACTATCGCGGCACAAGAGGAAAGCAGCATGCTTTTGTGCGTTGCTTCGACCTGACCTGAAAACTTTGCGTTGACGGATAAATTCTGCGCCAGTGTTTCGAGCGTATTTCTTTGTTCGCCATCACCCGCGATCAAAAGTTTTGCTCCGTCAATCTGCTGCACGGCTTTGAGCAGTACATCCACGCCTTTGATTTCCGTTAGCCGACCGATGAAAAGAATTGTTGTTTCTAATTCGCTTTGAGTCTTCTTTATCGCCTCGCAGTGTTGAACGCCCATAGGGATTACTTCAGCTTTGCCGCCTGCATCGGGGCAGAGCGCGAGCAGTTTTTGCTTCAAGTCTTCGCTAACAGTAACAACTCGATTGCAGCCGTCAATGATAAAACGAGCAAGGCGCGCGCCGCCTCGCATCCCGGCTAGTAAGTGCAGCGCGCTAGAGTGTTCTATAGCGATGTGCGGCTTGTTAAGCATTCGCGAGAGCAACGCGCCGATCAAACCTGATGGCACAAGCCAGTGCGAGCAAATCACGTCGGCGCGTGACGCAAGCCTTATCGCATCTTTGAAAAAAGCCGCGAACGAAATGGCGGAAGCGAACTTTACGGAAAGTTTCTGAGAGCGCAGGCTGTTGAAATCTATGCTTGCTTGAAACGGGTCTAACCATTCTGGCAGCGGAGACGACGAACGCGCGAGCGCGAAAAGGTCTTCGGGCCACGCTTGAGCATTTCGGTCGGCAGGCGCGAGAACCCGGACATTGAAATCCACTGATACGCTTCGAGCAAAATCTCTGATATAGCCGCATGTCTCGTCATCGGCCCCAGTAGGAAACGAGCTGGTCAATATCAATAGATTTGGTTTGTCGGAATTCATCGAGAGATTATTTGACGGAATTGCTTTCGCTTTTCTGCACGGCGAGGACGGCTCGCGCGGCTTGAAAAGAGAGCCGCACTCGAACGAAACTTCGCGCAATCAGAAATAAGATAGTCGGTACTGCCGTCAAAGGGTTAATGCCTGACACTTCCGTTTCATAAACGCTTCGGACAGGCACGCTCTCGATGCGCAAGCCTGCGCGCACAGCGGCAAACAGCATCTCGTTTGGAAACCCATACCTATCGTAAAGATCATCGAGCCGCAAGGAGGCCAGCGCCGCGCGCCGAATCACAGTATAGCCACATTGCGCATCGAGATTGACACTCAGGCGCGCAGCTTTGCCCGTGAGCCAGCTAAAAACGTGATTGCCGATGAAGCGCGAAACAGGCATCGCTCGGATAGACCCTCTGTGAAGAAACCGATTGCCTTTGACGTAATCAACTCCGCTGATTGCGCGATCAAGCAACGCAGATAAATCTCGCCCATCCATCTGCCCGTCGCCGTCCATGACTGCTATCAAATCAACTCCGGCTTCGAGCGCGCGAGCGTAACCCGTCTTTGTCGCCGCGCCCACGCCACGATTCTTTTTGTGTCTCAGCCTGATCAGTCTTTCATTTTCGATTTGAGAAAGCCTCTCCCATGTCCGGTCTCGGCTGCCGTCGTCAATTGCGATAATTAAATCAACGAACGAAGGCACACGCGAGACGGCGCGCGCGATATGAGACTCTTCATTGTGAATGGGCATCACGACTGCTATACGATGGCGTCTGTACATACGCAACACTGCTCCGCTCTGATCAATCAATAATTGCGTTCGAGAAAGATAGTTTTACCTACAATTGCCGTCTGGTGAAAATCGTTTTTCAAATAATTGAGCAACGGCTTGTAACGCTCGCTCGCAAGGGCCTGCTCGCTGGTCAATACAAGCCGCACTTCTTTCGCGTGCAATGCTTCGATTGTTCGCGCTCGCTCCGGGTCGCTGGTGCCTGCATCGTTCCACAACGTTGCGCCCGTCGGGCTGTTGCGGTCTGCAAGGAAATAATAGCTCGCCCCGTCGAGCGCGTGCGCAAAAAAGTATCCGTTTTCGTCAACACGCGACTGAATGAAATCAACCGTCGAATTTACGTCCGCCGCCTGCTTGTTCGGCAAATGAATTCCGCGCCCGCGATCAAAATCTAACTGCGCATCCGCTTTTAATTTCACACGTCGCGAATCGCCGAAATAAAAATAGTGCGGCAAGATTGTCTTTAACGCAAAGAGCGCAAGCACAAGCGAAACGGCTGCAAACGCGGTGCGGCGATTGGGTGGCGTAAAGACTATTCTGGCTTTTGCAGTAATGAATTCACTGACTCGGTCTGCCGATGAGGTTTTGCCGAACACATACGCGAAGAGAATAAATGCGGGCGGCATGACGCCGATGATAAGCCCGCGAACAGAGCGTGGAAACACTTCGCCGAACGAGGCAACAGCGAACAATAACAAGATCAGTAGCACGCCGCGCGCGCGACTGTCCGGCGCGTATTCGCTCTGCGTTTTCGCGTACTGCCACAACGCATAAAAAAAGAGCAAAGGCGCGAACCAGTAAATCGCATTGTCAATCGCTGACTGTGGCACGACCAGCGCGCAAATCGCTGCGCCGATGAGAAGCGATGAATTGATTATGTTCTTGAGCTTCGGCCATCGGCTCGCAAGATAAGAAGAAGCAAGCAATCCAATCGCGCCAGAGATGAAAATTATTGCGGCGTACTTAGGCAGCGGGTAGCCCGTGAGTTTCATCTGGATGTGTTCGCCCGGCCCTTGAATAAAGACGCGCATTGCTGCCGTGAGCGCGTGATTGCTCGCGAGATAAACTAACAAGGCGACAAGCGGCACGCCGACTCCGGCGGCAGCCGCGATGTGTGCGTGCCCGTTTTCTTTCCACGAATCGAAATACAACTTCTTCGCTTCTTTGAAAGAGCGAGGCAGGCCGTGTCTATTCAAGATGATTGAAAGCCCAAGCGCAATCGCGGCATAGACTCCGACGTTCTGCTTGAATATCGCGACGAGTCCGACGGCAAGACCGGCTGCGAAAATGTGAAGCGCTTTCTTTGAATCGAGCCATAGCAATGTGAAATAGATTGCCGCCAGCAGAAACAACATTTCGTATTGAATAGGCGCGGGACGAAACGGGCCGCCCGGCGGCAACCATACAAGCGTCAGCAACGTTGGGATGACGGCTGCCAGCCGTGTAACAACGAGCCTTGCTATGACGAAGACCATCACGACCGTAAGGATTTTGAAGACGAGCACGCCCGCAAACGCCGTAATCAAAGTCGTGCCCCAGAGTTTGAAAAGCCCTGCATTCAGTAGAAGTATTCCCGGTGTTTGAATTTTGTAGAAGTCGCGATAAGGCACTTCGCCCTTGAGCACACGCTCTGCCGGGACAAGATTTGCGCCGATGGCCGTCGCAATAGATTCTTCGCGGAAATAAATCGAGCCGTAAATTGCCGAGGCGATGACGAGCACAATCAACGGAGCGACTGCGCGTTTCATCCGGCTTGATGTTATTGAACTCGATTGAAGCCGGTCTTGCGCTATTTCACTTGTCTTTGTCGTCGTGCGGCTCAATGTGCGAGGCTTCTCCCAGTCGAGGCTGCTTTAGCAGTCCCGTTAGGGACGACCTGTTTATAGTATCGTCGTCTGTAGAGTTTTCCGTAGCTCCGTAGGAGCAACCTGCTTAATCAACAGGTTGCTCCTACGGAGCTACATTTTCTTTGCTCGACTGATGCTATAGACAGGTCGCTCCTACGGAGCTTCTTTCTAAATTGGCCTCTTGATTCTGCATTAATTAATTCAAACTTCCGAACGCTTAAGATCAAGGTCGGCAACTTGCTGCCCTGCTCTTCTCAGTTTAGCCATCGAAACGTAAATGATGCCTCCGGCAATCGCGTTCAGATAAATCGGCGCGAATGCGAGCAGCGAAAATGCGAGCGCCTGCTCGCGCTCAATGCCCGCGCTGGCAAACAGCGCGATGATTACCCACTCGCGAACGCCAAGCCCGCCGACTGAAATCGGCAGCATCCTGACCAGATCAACCAGAGAGATGAACGCAAACACTATGAGTAAATCGAGCGGCAAGCTCAAAGCTAAAGCAACGATGTAACAACCCAATCCCCATACAACTCTGATTAAAACTGAGAGAGCTATTGTAGAGGCGAGCATCCAGTGATGCTTTCTAAATTCCGAAATCGCTTCGAGCGTTCGCGCCGCCGCTTCTCCTGCGCGCTTCGCGGAAAAGCGCGCGCCCAAGTTACGGCACAACCGCGCGAGTTTTGATGAAACATAATTGCTCATCAATATAATCGCCGAAATGAATACAACGGCGAGCATGGCTTCGCTCGCACCGATTATTCGGTCAGCGCGAATGTAGTGTCGGCTTGCGACTGTAGAGATCAAGCCGATGAGCAAAATGATGAACCCGCCGACTAATCGCTCATAGACAAGCGTCGAAAGCACGAACGCTTTATCGCGCACTTCGCGATCAACGTATATCAGCCGCGCCACGTCGCCGCTGATCCCGCCGCCCGGAACGAAGTTCATAAAGAAAATGCCTATCAGGTAATAACCAAACAGGCGATGCGTCTTGATCGAGCGGCCTCGCACTTTCAAAATCGCGCCCCAGCGATAAGCCATCAGCCATGTGACCGCAAACGACGCGATGACAGCAAGCGGCAGGTAAGCAATGTGCGCAGATTTGATGACTTCCCAGAGCCCGCGCATGTCCGATTTCATTATGACCAGCGCAAGCGCGATGATGCCTATCATCGCTTGAGCCAATCCGCGCAGGTTCAAGCTGCCGCGATGTCCATCCGTCTTCGCGTTGTCGGGTATGTCTTCGGCTTTGTCGCGTGTCGTCATTCGATTTCGATTAACGTTTGCCGCGCGGCTTTGAATAGATGTTGATCCAGATGCGCGCAAGCTCTCTGAGCGTAGACAGGACGTGGCTAGGTCTTACGGTTGAGCGGCCAGCGGGGCGCGGGTAATGGCGCACTCCGATTTCGACCGTTCGAAAGCCGAAGTATTTCGCCTTTGCCAGCACTTCGGCATCAACAAAAAATTTCTTCGATTCGATTGTGACTTTATCAAACACTTCGCGGCGAAAAAGCTTGAACGCGCAATCAATGTCGCGCACTTTTATGCGAAACATAATTCTCACGAGCAGGTTGAATCCCCAGCTTAACACGAGGCGCGTCAGCGGGTCGAAGCGGTATATGCGGAAGCCGTTGACGATGTCCGCGTCTTCGATCAGCGGAAGCAAGTGCTTGATCTCGCGAACGTCGAATTGATTATCCGAATCCGTATAAAAGATCAATTGATGCCGCGCGCTGGTAAAGCCCGTTTTGAGCGCCTCACTGTAGCCGAGATTTGGGTTGTGATGAAAGACTCGAATATGAGCGGGGTCTTCGGCGACCAGCCGGTCTGCTATTTCGCCTGTGCGATCAGTGGAGCCGTCGTCAACGATTATCACTTCCCAATCCTTGAGCGACAACGAGCCGAGCACTTCGGCCAAACGCAAAGTCGCGGTCTCTATGTTTTCCTCTTCGTTGAGCGCAGGAAGCACAGCCGAAATCGTGTCAAAGGGCATAACAGATCAGAAGATCAAGTAATAAATCTCATAAAAAAGGTTTCGGGCATAAAAACATCCAAAAGCCACGGGGAGGTGGTAAATATTGGAATGCGTTGTTAGAGCAGTCGAAAAATATCAGCAGTAATCCTTCGCGCACGCGAAGGATTACTGCTGTATTTTCAATGAGCCTAGAGCGTAACCAGTTTGGCGAAGCTCGCCGCCCAATTCTCTTTCACCACGCTGCCATACATCTCTCGTTCTTTCTCACGCCGAATGGCGCAAGCTTTCAACAGCGCGGCTTTATCGCCGTATTTGTCTATCGAAACAAATATGCGTTCGACACGGCCAGGCTCAGGGTTCCACGTGACGACGTAATACTTCTCGATTTCACGTTCGCCCTGCT